>RFZH01000310.1 GCA_009920815.1 Paracoccaceae bacterium | reverse complement strand
GGGTCAACATCGCGCTTTGAATTGGAATCTGTGGATTGTCGCCAACCTCGACACGGTTGATCATGCCAGCCACATGATTAACCAAAGCTGTTCTGATCACTTCGTCATCAGACTCTGTCACAGTTTTAATTCCGTTGGGTAACATTTCAACGCGGCGATTTATTGCAAGATGATTTTTGAACAATGCTTTTAGATCATCGACCTCTTGTTCTGTGGTGTTTACGCCGTTGAGCATAGGCATGTTCTCTTCGTCATGCATCATGCCGCCTTGCATCATATGGCCATTTTCTGTGCCGTGATGGGCCATGTGTTGACGCATATACGCGGACCCGTGCCAATAATTCCACGCCAATGGCGCGCTATAGACGACTGCCCCGCCCAAGATTAGCCCAACGACAACTGCGCCAAATTTATTCATCTCACGGATACTCCACACCTTTGTTTCGGCTCTGTATTTATGGGAAGTCCCTCATTTGAACAAGGCATTTTGCCTGATTGTATTGCAAACGCGCCTTAAATGGGGTCTGTGTCAGGCAAAGCCATCCAAAGGATCGACATGCCCAATCAAAAACGCGCCATTCTGTTGATGATTTCGGCAATCGCATGTTTTGCGATGATGGACGCAATGGCCAAGATGCTGTCGACCCAAGTGCACCCAATCCAAACAATTTGGGCCCGTTATATCAGCCAAGCTGTGTTGGTGTTTTTTATCGTTTTGCCGAAAATCCGGATATTAGGGCGGACCAAATATCCAAAGCTTCAATTGGCGCGATCGGTATTCTTGATGCTTGCGACATCGTGCTTTTTCTTCAGTATTTCCAAAATCGGACTGGCTGAGGCAACTGCCATTATGGACGTTAATCCTGTGCTGATCACCTTGGGTGCAGCGCTTTTTTTGGGTGAAAAAATAGGACCAAGGCGCATATTTGGAATTATAGTGTCATTGATCGGTGCCTTGATTATCATTCGCCCGGGAATGGGCGTGTTTTCGGTTTATGCTGTTTTGCCCTTATTGGCAGCTGTGTTTTACTCAGGTTACAATTTGTTTACGCGCTTTGTCGGTAAAAACGAGAGCCCTTGGACATCATTGTTCTATTCAGCTTTGTTTGGCGCTGTTTTTTTATCCGCTGTTGTCCCCATGTTTTGGCAACCTATGTCTTATGCCGCTTGGGGTCTTGTGCTGGCAATCGGCATTTGCGCTGCTTTTGCCCAATGGATGTTAATCACATCTCTTGCGCTGGGCGAAGCCAGCATGCTTGCGCCGTTTGCGTACACCGGTTTGATTTCCGCAACCCTATGGGGTGCACTATTTTTTGATGAATATCCAGACGGATACACAATTATTGGTGCTACGCTCATCGTGGTTTCCGGCGTTTACGTTTGGTATCGGGAAACAACGCAAAAGGGATAGATGCGTTTCTAGTCTGCAGTCTGAAAATATCGAAAATAATAGATTAGGCAGATCATCAAAGCGAATTGTCCGGCAACATCACCGATCGCATAGCCCAAAATTTGCGACGTCAGGCTGAATTTGCTTTGTAACAAACCGTGGGCCAGCCCGTTCAATAGCGATGCTAAAAACCCACCAAGGAGTAGCCATTTCCAAGTCGATAATGACAGATCGCTTGGCGTGATATTTGCGATAAATGATATCGTTTTGATCCCGATATATGTTGCCAAAATGCTCGGCAAAGGTGCGACGGGATGTATGTCCTAGCCCTGTGCCTGGGTCAATAAAAAATACAAAAAGTATGATGAGGGCAATAAATAAAATATCGATCGCCATCCAAAATAATGTGCTGCCAACACGCGGACACCATGTGGTAGAAACAGGATGCTAATCGTGTTGGAAATGCTAGATAACAAATAATTTTGCAGGGGTGTAATGATTGCTGAAGTCATTGCAAAAGCCATGATGTA
>RFZH01000309.1 GCA_009920815.1 Paracoccaceae bacterium | reverse complement strand
TTTGTCCGCTACAGACAAGAACCCTGCTCTAGAAACACACCCTGAAGGTGCTTGCACGCATTCAATAGATCTACACCCGTACCTTCAGAGTGCCTGCGTCAACGATAGCAGGTTGCCTAAAAACGCTAAGTTATCTGATCGCTTCAAGACTGGACAATATTTTACACTATCAGTGCCTCTACTTGACGTAACTTCATCGCGGTCTTTTTTGGGTTCATTCCTATTCAGTAAGTGTTCTTTGCTATTCTTGGTCCTCCAGGTGCTGTCAGAACAATTCGAACAAATCTCAAGTATGGCCTAAATTCGAGGCCTAGTCTGCAGGCAGCTGCCGCCACTCAGCGAGAGCCGCGACATAGTTTCGATAAAATTTGATGAGGAGTAAGACTGCGCTCCAGGTTGAAGTGGTTGGTAACAGAGGCATGAACGAAAGCGGGTCAGGTCCAGAAGGTGTTTAGCAAACCTACTACCGCTGGTGTATGAAGTATGGATGTTGATCGATTGAAAGCGCGCAAGCTTTTCAAAAAATTACCACTTTTGGCCCATGCTCCGCTCCAAACTAAGATTATCTTGCGCGGTTTGGGATCATAAAACCCGCAAAAATATCATTTATAGGCCATAAGAATGTACAACATATATATACAAATTAATAATTTAGCGACTTCAGAGATAGATCAACTCGGCGTCATAATGTTCGATGCCGTGCGAGAAGGTGCAACTGAATTCTATAGCTCAAAGCAGCGACAGGCTTGGGTGCCTAAGATTCCTTCGGGGGCGAGTTGGGCAGCAAGGCTGGCCTCTCAGAAAATTGTAGTAGCTCGCAAAGCAGAACGCCCCATTGGCTTCATGACACTGGACAAAAATGGCTATATAGAATTTGCGTTCGTGGCATCTGAACACCAACGGCAGGGCATTGGCCGCTATCTTTACACTTGGATCGAGGCGCTGGCTCATAAGTCAAACCTTGCACGCCTGCACTCACAAGCAAGCTATCTTGGCCGAAGGTTTTTTGAGCAACAAGGTTGGGAAGTCATCCGTGCGCAGCAGATTGAAAGGGATGGCACTACATTAACAAACTTTCTAATGGAGAAGCACCTCAATTTCGACCTAGGCGCAAATTCAGACAAGAGCTGAACTCAGGCTCTATAAGCGCAGTTTCGATTTTCCCTATTCAACAAACATGGATTATAATCGCAGAGAGTATCTGTACAACTCGTATGCTTCGCCTTACGCTGTAGAAAACCAACTAAAGATTCAGTGTAAGTTTTTAGGCTCCAGACTCATTGATGGTCAAAGCCAGAATTAGACGTTTATGGCGAGGGCAATGGCTGAGAGGAAGACCTTCGGGCATCTGTCGTAGCGAGTGGCAACCCGGCGCCAATCCTTGAGGCGACCAAACATAATTTCATCCTGTTACGGCGTTTGTATCGACGCTTGTCGTATTTGACGGGCTTTGTTCGTGATTTTCGGCCAGGGATGCACGCCTTTATGCCCTTGTTTTTTAAGCCTTCACGGAACCAGTCGGCATCATAACCTCTGTCGGCCAGAAGCCATTGCGCTGGTGGAAGGCTGTTCAACAATGCCGCTGCACCAGTGTAATCGCTGGTCTCGCCTGCGCTCATGAAGAAGCTGATCGGGCGGCCGTTTTCATCTGTAACGGCATGCAATTTGGTGTTCATGCCGCCCGTGGTTCGGCCAATCAGGCGACCGCGCCCCCCTTTTTCAACCCAAGGCTTGAAGCCGTGCGGTGTGTTTTGAGATAGGTCGCGTCGACCATCACAGTCTTTGTAACTGCCGCCTCGGAGGCCAACCCTTCCATCATCCTGGCGAAGACGCCCATGTCGCCCCACCGCTTTCATCGATTGTAGAGGGTCTTCGCCGACCCGTATTCCTTCGGCGCGTCGGACCACCGCAAGCCATTGCGATTGATGAA
>RFZH01000308.1 GCA_009920815.1 Paracoccaceae bacterium | reverse complement strand
AACCGTCGAATACCTAAGTCGAACGGGCGAAGCGCCTTGTTTTTTTGAAATGAAATACCCTGCTAACCCAAATGCCAATAAACGTCGGATTGCGTATTTGGATATGATGGAACGTGTCGGGTTACAACCGCACGTTATTCAAATCGAAGGCACGGGCTGGGGCTTTGAAGAGATTGGTCGCCAAGGTGCATTAAAGCTGTTGCATGACGGGACTCTGCCAACAAATACGGTTTTATGCAGCAACGATCGATTGGCGATCGGATTTTTATCGGCCTGCTATGAAAAGAATATTCGTGTCGGACGTTGGCCGAATTGTGATTTGCGCGTCGCGTCCCATGATGATCACCCATTTTCGCGGTTCACAGGACCGTCTTTGACCACGGCAGCGCACGATTATGAATCAGTTTCAGACAATGCTGCAAATACCTTGTTTCAAGTTATCGAAAGCGGCGGAAAGCTATCCGAACGTAAAGAAACCGTGTACCGCGCGCGCCTGATTATGCGAGATTCGGCATAATTTTACGATAATTTACGCGCGTAAAAAAATTTATTGACACGAAGAAACAAAAAGGCTTAACTCCCCTGCATGCTTTGTATCTATGGGAGGACACAATGAAGCTTAAGACAACTTTGATCGGCGCATCCGCGCTGGCATTGATTGCAGGTGCGGCAGTTGCTGACACACTTACAATCGCAACCGTGAACAACGGCGACATGATCCGTATGCAGGGTCTGACCGACGACTTTACCGCAAAAACTGGTCACACAGTTGAGTGGGTAACATTAGAAGAAAACGTTCTGCGTCAGCGTGTGACCACCGACATCTCTACCAAAGGTGGCGCATTCGACATCATGACAATCGGCATGTACGAAACACCGATCTGGGGCAAAAACGGCTGGTTGGTTCCATTGGACGACCTATCCGCAGAATATAATGCTGCAGACATTCTGCCTGCGATGTCAGGTGGTCTAAGCTATGATGGCACATTGTACGCGGCGCCATTCTATGGCGAAAGCTCGATGATCATGTATCGTACAGACCTGATGGAAAAAGCAGGCCTTGAAATGCCAGCGGCACCAACATGGTCTTTTGTACGTGAAGCAGCGGCAAAAATGACTGACCGTGCGAACGACATCAACGGTATCTGTTTGCGTGGTAAAGCAGGTTGGGGCGAAGGTGGCGCATTCATCACAGCGATGTCCAACTCATTCGGCGCGCGTTGGTTTGACATGGAATGGAACGCACAGTTCGACACAAAACCATGGAAAGACACGTTGGAATTCTTCACTGGTATGATGAATGAATCAGGCCCAGCGGGTTACGCGACAAACGGTTTCAACGAAAACCTATCGCTGTTCCAACAAGGCAAATGTGGTATGTGGATTGACGCAACGGTTGCGGCATCTTTCGTGACCAACCCAAAAGATTCGACTGTTGCTGACCATGTTGGTTTTGCTTTGGCACCTGACAATGGCTTGGGTAAACGTTCCAACTGGTTGTGGGCATGGGCTCTGGCAATTCCAGCAGGCACACAAAAAGAAGCGGCTGCAAAACAGTTCATCGAATGGGCGACTTCAACAGGTTACATCGAATTGGTAGCGGCGAACGAAGGTTGGGCAAACGTTCCTCCGGGTGCGCGTACATCTTTGTATGAAAATCCAAACTACAAAGAGGTGCCTTTCGCACAAATGACACTGGACTCAATCTTGTCAGCAGATCCAAACAACTCGACAGTTGAGCCAAGCCCATATGTTGGTATCCAATTCGCTGCTATCCCTGAATTTGCGGGTATTGCGACGGAAGTTAGCCAAGAATTCTCGGCAGTTTATGCAGGTCAGCAAACTGTTGATGAGGCGCTAGCAAAAGCACAAGCGATCACTAACGACGCTATGGAAGCAGCGGGTTACCGTTAATTCCTCCCTGAAGGGTGGCGGATTAATCCGCCA
>RFZH01000307.1 GCA_009920815.1 Paracoccaceae bacterium | reverse complement strand
AGTGGCGTCAAAAGGTGTTCTTCATGTGCCCTGAAAAGATCATGTACTACATGTGATATATCACGCAGTGATTTGTTTTCATTCGGAAAATGATGATCATATACTATAGAAAAATAATCTACCATACCAGCACAAGCAGCCACCTGAGCATGATCAGGTCCCGCAGGCGTAAACCGTTTGTACAGGGCATCCGCGTTAAAATAATGCGCTTGATTGGGCAAACTGAAACCAAAGTCGCGACGGACAACCATGACACCTTGGTGCGGCCCATAGGTTTTATAGGCAGAGAACATGTACACATCTGCCCCCAACGCACCAACATCGGGTAAACCGTGTGGCGCATAGCTTACGCCATCAACAACCACAAACGCCCCTGCTGCATGGGCCATTTCAGTAATTTCGGCAACGGGATTAATATCGCCAATCACGTTGGAACAATGGGGAAAGCACACCAACTTAACCCGTTCATCCAACAGGTTTTTCAGGGCTTCCAACTCAAGGATCCCTGATGTTGGATTGATTGACCATTCACGCACCTCTATGCCGCGATCGGCCAAACGACGCCACGCACCGGAATTGGCTTCGTGGTCTTGGTTTGTCACAATAATCGCATCACCCGCAGTCAACCACTCTGCCACAGCATGAGCGAGGACATAAACGTTTTGTGTGGTTGATGGCCCAAAGGATACTTCGTCCTTATCAACGCCCAATATTTGTGCCAAGCCCGAACGCGCTAGATCCATTTCCTCGCCTGCCAAACGGCTGGCCTCGAAAAAACCATAGGGTTGCACCTTTCGTTCGTTATAAAAACGAAAGAGCCGATCAGTGACCTGCTGGCAAGTATAGCTGCCACCTGCATTTTCAAAAAATGCCTGATCTCGCAAAACGGGTTCCGAAAAAGCGGGGAACTGAGAACGGATGAAATCTATGTCTAACTGCATGGTCAATCCCTGATGTTTTGGGCATTGATACACCTTACGGCCACATACTCAAGGACAATGTCGCGCAAAAGGAAGGGGTCTATACCTGAGTTGCACGCAAGGGTGCAAAGGTGATTTTGGGGGCACAAGCCCCCAATTCCTTATGCATTTACGTCAACAACGACGCGACCTTTCACTTGTCCTTGCAGGATATCTGCGCCAAGTTGTGGTAAATCGGAAAGCGTTGCCGGTTGGATCATGGCCTCAAGCTTGTCCATCGGCAGATCTGTCGCGATACGTTCCCATGCGCGCAAGCGGTTGTCATAGGGTTGCATCACGCTATCGATGCCCAAAAGGTTTACACCACGCAGCAAGAACGGGATCACTGTCGCAGGCAGGTTGGCACCACCGGCCAGACCCACGGCCGCGACCGATGCGCCGTATTTCATTTGACCCAAGGCACGCGCCAACATCGGCCCGCCCACCGCATCAACACAGCCCGCCCATGTTTCTGCCTCAAGCGGGCGCTTGGTGACCTCATTGATCTCATCGCGGGCAACGATTTGGGTTGCGCCAAGTGATGTCAGATAATCGGCGGTTTCGGGACGTCCCGTGACGGCCGCGACCTCATGGCCCAGATTGGCCAGAATGGCAGTTGCCACCGAACCCACGCCACCCGCAGCGCCTGTGACCAACACAGGACCAGATCCCGCCGTTAGACCGTGATCTTGTAACGCCATCACCGCCAACATGGCGGTAAAGCCAGCCGTGCCCACGGCCATTGCTTGGCGTGTGGTGAGGCCCACGGGCAGCGGGACCAGCCAATCGGCCTTGACCCGTGCCTTTTGCGCGTAACCGCCCCAATGCACCTCGCCCACGCGCCAACCGGTCAGGACAACTTTGTCGCCCGCCTTGTAAAGTGGGTCATTTGATGTTTCGACCGTGCCCGCGAAATCAATGCCCGGCACGTGCGGATAATTGCGCACCAACCCGCCGCCTGGACCGATGCAAAGACCGTCCTTATAGTTC
>RFZH01000306.1 GCA_009920815.1 Paracoccaceae bacterium | reverse complement strand
GCAGTTTTATCGAAGTCGAGTTGTTAGAGGCGCGACAAAACTAGCTTAGTGCAGCAAGCGCATGGCCAACCTGTCCGAGTGGTGGGCAAGATTTGCGTGTCTCTAAGCTGACGTGCAGCAAGAATTGTTCGCAAGTGGCCAAGGTCACATTATCAGACGTGCGGATCATGTTATGCGCCAATTTGACCTTTTTGGCATCCGCCAAAATTACGCGCGTGTCGACGTGAACCGTTTCACCCGCATGGGTTTCCATCAGGTATTTAATGGTCGTTTCAGCGGTGAAAAAGCTGTGTCCGCCCGCTATATAATCGGCGTCGGCCCCAATCGCGACCATAAAGGCGTCGGCCGCGTCGCTGAAGACTTGGCCATAGCGGCTTTCGTTCATGTGACCGTTGTAATCGGTCCAATCCACAGGGATCACTCGAGTGACTGTTCGCATGGTTTTCGTTGTGGCAGGGGCAGATTTCATCGTGCCCTCATGCGCATTGATCAAGGCCCCCGCCGCAGCACCCTGTTGTTTCAAGGCACGCATCATAGAAATCAGGTTGTTGTCGCGCAGACGTTCCAATTCGCGAATTGTCTTGTGACCTGATTGCGCGTCGGATTGATCGGCAATCATTTTCACCAGATCGTCGGTCAGTTCTGGTACGTCCATCAATTTGGTCCATGGCCAAGACAGACAGGGGCCAAATTGCGCGATGAAATGCGCCATGCCCGCCTCGCCGCCCGCCACGCGATAAGTTTCAAACAAACCCATCTGCGCCCAGCGCAGGCCAAAGCCATAGCGGATTGCGTTGTCAATTTCTTCGGTCGTCGCGATGCCGTCTTTGATCAACCACAGACCTTCGCGCCATACGGCCTCGAGGAACCTGTCGGCAATATGGGCGTCGATTTCTTTTCGGACATGCAGCGGATAAAGGCCAACGGACGAAAGCGTCGCCTTGGCGCGCTCTACGTGATCTGCGCCTGTGGCGGTGCTTGGGACCACTTCGATCAACGGCAACAGATACACTGGGTTAAAGGGATGACAGACCATGATCTGTTCGGGGTAATCCGATTTTTCCTGTAACTCCGATGGTTTAAAGCCCGATGTTGATGACCCAATGATGGCGTCACGGCGGCAATGCGCCTGAATTTCTGCCAGAACTTTATGCTTGATGTCCAAGCGTTCAGGAACGCTTTCTTGGATCCAGTCGGCGTTTTCAACCGCCTCTTTGATCGATGCACAAAAGGTAATCGTTCCCTCGGGCGGCAAGGCCACATCATAGAGCATTGGCAAGGCATGGCGCGCATTGGCCAGCACTTCGGAAATTTTACGTTCTGCCTCGGGATCAGGGTCCGAGACATTGACGTTCCATCCGTTCAGGACAAAACGCGCCAACCAGCCACCGCCGATCACGCCACCGCCAATAATTGCAATTGTTTTCATGTTTTTAATCCACACATGGTGTTGCTATTGTTCCATTTTCATAGACGTCATGACCGCCATAATAGGGTGCCTCGGGTGAACACACCTGACCATCGGCCAAACACACGCCTTGACATTCTGAGGATGCAGAACAGGTTTTGCCCGCATCCGTCGCGGTATTGATGCAAATCAGTTGCCCATGCCCACCGATCGTTATTGTTCCATCACACTCGATCTGGGCAGGCATCGCCACAGGATCAGATTTTGTTTCCTCATCTGCCTGACACGCTACCAGCAGAGCGATCGCCAAAATGACCCAGCTTTGTTTCATCAACGCGGTGCTCGTTTGATCAGACCCAGTTTTTCACGCACCTCTTGGGGGCCAATGACCCGTGCGCCCATGCCTTCGATTACGCCACGTGCGCGGGTGACCAATTGTTCGTTGGTGGCCAAAACGCCTTTGTCCAACCACAGGTTATCCTCAAGCCCCACGCGCACATTGCCCCCCGCCAAGACCGCAGCGGCGGCATAGGCCATTTGATTACGCCCCAAAGAAAACGCGCTGAATGTCCA
>RFZH01000305.1 GCA_009920815.1 Paracoccaceae bacterium | reverse complement strand
TCACCTGTGGACCCATAAGAGCCGTTATCAATAATCAACAGGATGTAATTGTCCGCGACGTTATTTGCGATTGTTGGCAAGGTGCCAAGGTTGGTTAAAATAGACCCATCACCATCGATCACGATGACAGGCTTTGCTTGCGAAAGTGCCAGCCCAAGGCCAATCGACGACGCCAAACCCATGGTGCCCAACATATAGAAATTGGTCGGCTGATCATCGATTGCGTGCAATTCTTGGCTAGGAATCCCAATGTTACACACAACCAATTGATCACGTAAGATGGGGGCGATTTCTTTTAAAATTTCAGAACGGATCATTGGTCGCCATAGCCTCCCCAGAAATTGGCATCAGTTAGAATGGCAACGGGTTTGTTGCACATAAAGGTGTATTTCAAAATATTGTCGAGTTCTTCAACATCAGAGCGATGATGAAAATGATATGTCGGGATATTCAATTGCGCCAACAGCGCCTTTGTGTGAACGGCCATTTCCACCTGACATGCGACGGGTTCGCGCAATTCGCCGCGATAGCTGATCAACATAGGCAACGGCATCCGGTAATATTGGATCAGGGTCGCAAGCGTGTTGATCGTCACACCAATTGCCGTGTTTTGCATGATGATCGCGGGGCGTTTGCCACCCATCCACGCGCCTGCGCACAGGCCCATGCCTTCGTCTTCTTTGTTGGACGGAATGTGAAAGATATCATCGCGTTGATCAATTTCTGCAATCACGCCCGCCAATTGTTTACACGGCACCGTTGTGACAAACGAAATATCGTTTGCAACAAGGTCATCCGCAATCTTTTTGTCTATGTTCATTCTGGTTTCCTTGGTTAAGGGTGGCGTCTTGATCTGGGTTAATCCCATGGCATCAAAACGATTTTTGGTTCACGGACACGGTTGTTCCGTAAATCGGAAAACGCGGCCGCCCCGTCAGACAGCGCGCGTTGTTGTGTCCAGTTTATTTTGCCCAAATCCCCTGCGAACAGGGCATAAGCACAATCGGTAAAGTCTTGGGCCGTATAAGTGTAGGTTCCAATGAATGTAATTTCCTGCAATGTTGCGCGTCGAATATCTAACCCGCCTGCCCCGTCTCCCAAACCGACATGCACGATAACTCCCCCTGGGAGCGTCAAACGTGAGGCCGTTTCACGCGTTGCGGCATATCCAACAGCGTCAAACACAAATGGATAGCTTTCGGTTGGCACATCGATCACTGTTTGATCACAGGTTTTATGCAAAAATTTTCGGCGTTCCGGGTTCGGTTCGCTGATGGTTACATCTGTTACACCAAAAGCCCTGAGGGCAAGCGCGACCGCAAGCCCTATTGCGCCGCCACCGATCACCAATGCGCGGCTCTCCATTGAGGGATGCAATGCGTCCAAACCCAATCGCACCGCATGCCACCCAACCGCAAGCGGTTCAACCAACGCTGCGTGCGCCAGATCTACGTCATCTGGAACCGCCACCAAATTGCGGTCTGGCATGGTGACATATTGGGCAAAAGCGCCTTCGCGCGGGGGCATCGAAATGATCTGACGTGTCGGACATAGATTTTCGCGCCCGGATCTGCACGCAAGACAGGTCCCACATGTTACCAAGGGATTTATTGTGACCCGATCGCCATCGCGCGGACCGCCGATGATTGTGCCCGCCGCTTCGTGCCCCAAGATCAATGGCGCGGGCCGCCGATCATCATGGCCAAGATAGGCATGCATGTCGGACCCACAAATGCCTACCGCCTCGACCTTGATCAAATGATCATTGTCTGACGCAACGGGATGAGCGACATCCAGAAAACTTAGCTGTTCTGAACCTTGATAAACCAACGCCTTCATTTTGCGGTAAATCCCCCGTCAACCATCAAAATTTGCCCTGTGACATAGGCAGATGCCTCAGAACATAAAAACACAATTGGACCGTCAATATCATTCAATGCGCCGTTTCGCCCTATACAGGTTTGAGCCGCGTTTCGCGCTGCGCGATCTGGATCATCAAAGACAGGCTGTGTCAATTCAGTTGGAAAAAACCCGGGTCC
>RFZH01000304.1 GCA_009920815.1 Paracoccaceae bacterium | reverse complement strand
GTTCAGCTGGGAAGAGGTTGAATGCCTGGGATCATGTTCAAACGCTCCAATGGTGCAAATTGGCAAAGATTACTACGAAGATCTAAGTGCCGAACGCTTTGCCGAGATTCTGGATGAATTGGCGGCGGGAAAGGTGCCAACACCGGGTCCGCAAAATGGTCGTTACGCGGCAGAACCACTGAGCGGTTTGACAAGCTTGAAAGACCATGACAGCGGCAAAACCAAATACAACGCATCTGTTCAATTGGCGTCAGACATCGGTGACACGGTCAAGCGCATTGATGGCACCGAAGTACCACTTTTGACACCTTGGATTGAAAAAGGCGCACGCGTTGGTACCCCGCCAAAAGCGCCAGCAGAACGTGCGGCACCCAAGCCCGCGCATGCGGCAAAGCCAAAGGCGAAAAAGGCTGAAACCACTGCGCCAAAAGCGAAAGCCGCGGCAAAACCCGCCAAAACTGATGCAGATGCACCACAGGCGGGAAAAAAGCCACGCACGATGAAAGCGCCACGCAAAGCGGGTGCTGATGATCTAAAGATGATCAAGGGTGTTGGGCCAAAACTTGAAAAACTGTTGAATACGCTTGGCTTTTTCCATTTTGACCAAATTTCAAAATGGTCAGATGATGAATTGGCATGGGTCGATCAAAACCTAGAAGGCTTCAAAGGTCGTGCAAGCCGTGATGAATGGGTCGCGCAAGCCAAAATTCTCGCATCGGGAGAAATGATTGAATTCTCATCTCGTGTTAAGAAAGGTGACGTCTACTGACGACATTAACAACATGGGAGTAGTATTATGACCAATAACACCAATCAATCATCATGCCCAATGATGTGCTGGATTATCGCAGCACTCGCTGGTCTATTTATTTTGGTTTTGGGTCTGGCGCTGTGGGATTTAATGCTGATGCAAGCGATCTTTTTCGGCGCGGTTGTTTTCATTATTTTTGGTTTTTTATTTTCTTGGCTGTTTTGTTCTGGCCAATCCACACCTGTGGGCAACTCGGCCCCAGCGGTGGATGATGCACCTGTTGAAACGACATCGGCGCGTGCCACACAAGTCACAGAGCCTGCAGCGTCTGCGCGGGAACAGGAAAATGTTGTCCAAATCAAAGCGTCAACGCCATTGCCTGGTGAGACAGACTTGGCATCGCGCAAAGGGACTTGGACGTATGCAGCAGACAGCAGTGCTGCTACATCGACCAGCGCGCCTTCGGCGGCAGTTGCATCAGACGATTTTGACGGTGACGGGGTTTTGGAAGGCACAGATGAAGGCACCAAGCCCGAAGCGCTATCTGCACCACGCGGTGGTGCGGCGGATGATTTAAAACGGATCAAGGGCATTGGTCCAAAGCTAGAAAAACTATGCAACGAAATGGGTGTTTACCATTTTGACCAAATTGCAGGTTGGAACGCAGATGAAGTTGCGTGGATGAACGCGAACCTCAAAGGGTTCAAGGGGCGTGTCTCTCGTGACGAATGGGTCGCACAAGCCAAATTGCTGGCTTCAGGTGGCGAAACTGAATTCTCAAAACGCGTCGATGATGGCGATGTGTACTAGGGATGACTAAAATGGATCGCGAGGCGGATAAGAAATTTGCACGGCAAGGGCGCACAGCGGCGCTGGTGATTGCGGGTGCAATGTTGATCTGGCTCGCGGCACAATGGATCGGACCAAAATTCGGCTTAGCGGGTCGTTATGCCATTTTGGTCGATCTATTGGTACTGGCCGCGTTCTTTTGGGCGTTGGTCGTAAGCTTTCAAATGTGGCGCAAGCGCCACGCGGACAAAGGATGATCGCAAGATGCTAAAGGATCAAGACCGGATCTTTACCAACCTGTACGGGATGCATGATCGCACATTAAAAGGTGCGATGGCGCGGGGCCATTGGGATGGCACTGCAGGCATCATTCAAAAGGGCCGTGATTGGATCGTTGATCAGATGAAGGCATCTGGTCTGCGTGGTCGTGGTGGTGCGGGCTTTCCGACGGGTTTGAAATGGTCATTCATGCCCAAAGAAAGTGATGGCCGTCCTGCGTA
>RFZH01000303.1 GCA_009920815.1 Paracoccaceae bacterium | reverse complement strand
TCCACCACTTTGGCGGCAATGATGCTGTCTAAATATTCACGCCCCCAATCATCAGATTGCGCAGCGATCGTACCCTTGATTTTCGATATGCTCTCATCGCCACGAACTTCAACGCCTTTTTCTAACAATGACGTGATGATCTGTGCCCCTAGGTTATCGGCAATATCACGATGGATCAGCAAACATTCGGCCGCACCACAAATTCCCGTACGTCGCGTTTTTGCGTTTATCACAACGCGCATTGCCTTTTCTGCGTCAGCGGCCTTATCGATGTAAATATGCACGATGCCTTCCAAATGGGCAAAGACAGGGACGCGCGCTTCGCGTTGGACCAATCCGACCAAGCCCTTGCCGCCGCGCGGCACAATGACGTCGATTGCATCGGTCATGGTCAACATTTCTTGGACCGCCGCACGATCGCGGGTCGGGACCAATTGAATCGCGGTTTCGGGCAGTTTCGCATCGCGCAACCCCTTGACCAAGCATTCATGTAACGCTGTCGCACTGTGCAAGCTTTCTGAACCACCCCGCAAAATTACCGCATTTCCCGCCTTAAGACAAAGTGCGCCGGCGTCCGCAGTTACATTGGGACGGCTTTCATAAATCACGCCAATAACGCCTAAAGGTGTGCGTACGCGTTTGATGTGTAATCCATTGGGTCGATCCCACTCCTCCATCACCTGTCCTACAGGATCAGGTTGTTCTGCGATGGCGCGCAATCCGTCTATCACGCCACGCAGACGGTCCTCATTCAGCATCAACCGATCCATCATTGCATCTGACAGGCCTTTTTCACGACCATAGGCCAAATCTTTGGCATTTTCGGCAACGATATGCGGGATATTTTCACGCACCGCATCGGCCGCCAAAACCAATGCGGCATGTTTGCGTTCAGCACTCGCATAGGCCAATTCGCTGGCTGCAGCTTTGGCATTTTGACCGATTTTGGTCATCATTGCGTGAATGTCGCTCATCCCATGCTCCTATATTGCCATGTCGTCACGGTGGATTAACGCCGCACGCCCTGGATATCCCAGTATCTGTTCGATTTCGGTGGTTTTATGTCCAATCAAAGCGGTTGCTTCGTCTGAAGGATAAGAGGTGATGCCCTGCCCTAATTCGCGCCCTAAAGCGTCGATAATGGTAACCGCATCACCGCGCCGAAAGCGCCCAACAATGGCTGTCACGCCTGCGGGCAATAACGATTTTCCACGCTCCAGCGCCCCAACAGCCCCGGCATCAATTATGATCTGTCCCATGGGTTTCATCGCAGAAATCCACCGCTTGCGCGCAGCATGTGGATCGAGCGTGGGTAAAAACCACGTTGCATTCGCCCCGTTTTCCAACGCCTCAAGCGGAGCTAAAACAGAACCTTCAGTGATTGCCATTGCACATCCCGCCCCAACAGCGGTCTTTGCCGCCATAAGCTTGGTTTTCATGCCGCCCTTTGACAAACCAGACACACCATCGCCGGCCATGGCTTCAATCTCAGGTGTGATATCATTCACAAATTCAAAACGTTTTGCCGTGGGATCAACCTGTGGGTTTGCCGAATAAAAACCGTCCACATCTGACAATAACACCAACTGATCCGCACCGACGGTCACAGCGACCTGCGCGGCCAAACGGTCGTTGTCACCATACCGAATTTCATCGGTCGCAACTGTATCATTTTCATTTACGATGGGCACCGCCCCCAATGACAAAAGCGTTTCCATAGTGGCGCGGGAATTTAGATAACGGCGTCTGTCTGCGCTATCCTCTAACGTGACCAAAACTTGGGCCGTGGTGATGCCAAAGGGGGCCAAGACCTCTTCGTACGCGCGGGCCAAACGAATTTGTCCAACCGCAGCGGCAGCTTGGCTTTGTTCTAACGCCAAACTGCCTTTGGGCAGCTTTAATACCCCGCGCCCCAACGCAATAGACCCCGACGACACAAGCACAACATCTGTGCCGCGCGCTTTAATCCGCGCGACGTCGGCGGCCAAAGCCGCAACCCAATCACGTCGTAAATCGCCCGTTTCTCGTTCAACCAATAAAG
>RFZH01000302.1 GCA_009920815.1 Paracoccaceae bacterium | reverse complement strand
TGATGGGATACACTATTATCCAAGCCGCTGATATTTCAGCCGCGCAAGAGATTGCGCAAACCTGCCCGTTCTTGGACATGGGCGATATCGAGTTGGCTGAATTAATTCAGATGTAATCATCTGATTTTACTAAAAAATTCCTTTAACAACGCCTCGGATTCTGGGGCGTTTATCATATCGTACACGTCAGGTTTGTGATGTGTTTGCGGATGCGTAAAAACCGCTGCCCCATGTGCCACACCCCCTGATTTTGGATCCGCAGCACCATAGTATAGCCGTCGAATGCGAGCAGATGAAATCACCGCAGCACACATCGCACATGGTTCAAGAGTGACATACAAGTCACTGTTTTCTAAACGTTCTGATCCAGTTGCTGCGCAGGCCTCACGAATAACTAGCATCTCGGCATGGGCTGATGGGTCGTTCAATTCGCGCGTTCTATTGCCAGCACGTGCTAAAACGCGTCCGCTTGCATCAACGACAACCGCGCCCACGGGCACTTCTCCACGTGCAGCCGCCGCGCGTGCCTCGTCCAACGCAATATCCATAAAGCTTTGAAACGCCATTATTTCAGGGCCTCATTACGAATTTCTCTTTCGCAATCGCGCATTTTCGCCTAAAGCGCAAGCATGGAAAACAACACACCCTCCGGCGATCGTATCGCAAAAGTCATCGCACGCGCTGGTGTTGCCAGCCGCCGCGACGCGGAAAAGATCATTGCCGAAGGCCGCGTGAGCGTGAATGGCAAAACGATCACATCCCCCGCATTGAACGTCACCGATAAAGATAAGATCGTTGTCGACGGCAAACCCCTTGACGCGCCCGAACCTGCGCGCTTGTGGCTATACCATAAACCGCTGGGTGTTGTGACGACGGCACGCGATGAACAAGGTCGCAAAACGATCTTCGATACGTTGCCCGAAGGCATGCCACGCGTGATGAGCGTGGGGCGCTTGGACCTGAACTCTGAAGGTTTGTTGTTGTTGACCAATGATGGGGGGCTGAAACGTCAGTTGGAATTGCCCTCGACCGGCTGGCTGCGACGCTACCGTGTCCGCGTTAATGGGCGCCCAAGCGAAGACACGTTTGCGCCCCTGCGCAAAGGCGTGGTAATCGACGGAGAGCGTTTCCAAGCGATGGAAGTCACCCTTGACCGTCAACAAGGCGCCAATGCTTGGTTGACCGTCGGTATCCGCGAAGGTCGCAACCGTGAAATTCGCCGTGCGATGGAACATGTCGGCCTTAACGTCAACCGCTTGATCCGTGTGTCCTATGGACCGTTTCAGTTGGGAAAATTAAAGGCGGGTGACGTCGAAGAAATCCGTAGCAAAATATTGAACGATCAACTTGGTATAAAGTCTGCTGATCCATCGGGAACTGCGACAGCAAAGCCCACGAAAAAATTCATTGGGCGCAAGCCTGGGCCCGCAGGACAAAAACCAAACCGTGGCCCTCGTCCAGGATCCAAGCCAAATCGACCCCGCACACAAAAATGAATCCGTTGCGGGGAACCTTGCGAAAAATTATACCCTAGTATTGGCAGCAATCCATCCCTACCTTACGAAAGTAGGTAAGACTAGGGAACGGACGATCATGCCGAAACATGTCATAGGCAAAGTGTCATACAGCCTTTTATTAGTGGTTCTTTTTGGCGCGGCCTCAGGTTGGCTTGGGGGGCTATGATGGCAAAACGTTTTGGCGGGGACTTTAGCCCAAATAGTTCACAAGAAACCAAGAAACCAAAGGTGTCGGCTGAGGTCAAAATCAAGGCTAATGTTGACGCCGCCGGCGCGCGCAGCAATGTGTTATTCACCCCCGCAATCGTCGTCGCGGCCACGTCGATCGGCAAAGGCGCGATCGCGCTGTCTTTGGGACTGGCCAGCGCCGCAGCCCTGACATTGGGCGCATGGTTGATGCGCGATGGATTGCGCGCCCGTGCGGCCTTTGACGCGCGCCGCGTTGCACGTCGCCCCGCGATCCCGCGGAAATTATTTTCGGCGTTGGCCTTGGGCATTGGCGTCGCTTTGGCCGCCTTTCGAAATGACGGCCAAATTTTGGCGTCTGTAATCT
>RFZH01000301.1 GCA_009920815.1 Paracoccaceae bacterium | reverse complement strand
CGAAAATTCCCCGTGGCCGTTTTGTCGAGGTCGAGGAAATCGCCAATATGGCCTGTTGGATGGCAAGCGCGGAAAATTCATTCACCACGGGTGCGGCGTTTGATATTTCAGGCGGTCGTGCAACGTATTAAGGGTTGAAATACCGGCGCAAGACCATGCCCCATCGAACGCAGTTCGGTCACAAAGGGCACGATCAAGGCCGTCTTGACCCCATCGTGGGGTGTGCTGCGCACGCTGTTATCCCCCCATCGGTCCGGTGCTGATCGGACCGTGACAAAAGGAACCAAGTCATGCCAAACACCATCCGTGTTGATCATATTGATCTAGATCGTTTTTGCCGCGATGCATTGCGGGCCTGCGGCGCTGATGCCGCGACACAAGCGGCCACAACCAATTCGATCATGCATGGTTCAATCCATGGCGTCGATAGCCATGGTGTGCGCCTGTTGCCGCATTATATTGCCGTTTTTGAAAATGGCCGCTTGAACAAAACGCCCAATCTGCAGTTTTCCAAGGTTAAGTCTGGTACAGGTGTTCTGGACGCTGACAATGCCCAAGGTGCGCGGGCTATGTATGCGGCGATGGATCATGCGATGGATTTGGCGCGCGATGCCGGCATCGCAGGTGTCGCGGTGCAAAATTCGTCGCATTTTGGTCCGGCGGGGGCCTATGCCATTCATGCCACACGTGCGGGCATGATCGGACTGGCCTTTGGGAATTCAGACGCCTTTGTGCGCTTACATGATGGGGCAGAACGGTTTCACGGCACCAATCCCATTTCAATGGCGGTCCCAACAGGCGGCGAAAACCCGTGGTTATTGGATATGGCCACATCGTCGGTGCCTGTGAACCGTGTTCAACTTTATGCGTCGCTTGGGGTGAATTTGCCGGATGACGTGGCCTCGGACGCGGATGGGATCAATACCAACGACCCGAATAAGGCCGCGATGATGGCCCCAGTCGGCGGCGCATTTGGGTTCAAGGGTGCCGCGCTGGGCGGGGTGGCCGAGATTTTTTCGGCCGTCTTATCCGATATGCGCCTGAGCCCCGAGATTGCAGACATGGGCGATTTAACGATTACCAAGCCCCGCGAAATGGGTGCCTTTGTGATGGCCATCGATCCCGACGGGTTTGTGGGTCGTATTGTGGCGCGCGCCGTCATGGATCGCTATTTGACCCAATTGCGCGGATCAAAGCCTGTTGCAGGCAAAACCGTTATGGCGCCCGGAGATCGTGAATGGGCAGAAGCTGAACAAAGACGGTTGCGTGGCGTACCATTGGATCCGGTCACGATTGACGGGTTTTACGATTTGTGTGATCGCTATGATCTGGCATTTCCAAAAATAACCGAAAGATAGGCGTCACTTTCATGATTTTTCTAACAGTTCTAGAAATCGTCGCACCGGTATTTATATTGGCGGCAGTTGGATTTACGTGGGTCAAACTGGGGCTCGAGTATCGCGTTGAATTCGTCACCCGCTTTGCGATGACAATGGCGGTGCCATGTTTGGTTTTTACCGCATTGATGAAAACGCAGATTGATCCCAAAGCGTTATCCGATTTGATGTTGGCGGGAATCGCGACCTATGTGTCCGTCGGTGTTTTATCCGTGATATTCACCAAAGCTTTTTCGTTGGATATTCGTACATTTTTGATGCCACTGATTTCCGGAAATACGGGAAATTTAGGCTTGCCCTTGTGCCTGTTCGCCTTTGGTCAGGCGGGATTTGGCTATGCCGTTGTTGTCTTTGCGATCACCAATATTTTGGCGTTTACGCTGGGGGTTTGGGTTGTGGCGGGCGGGGGATCGTATAAACGCCTGTTCCAAGAACCTTTGGTTGGCGCCACGTTTTTAGGGCTTTTGTTTATGTGGCAAGGCTGGGAAACGCCCAAGTTTTTGACCAATGCGCTTGAACTGATTGGTCAAATGGCGATCCCGATGATGTTGATTACCTTGGGCGTCGCAGTCGCCCGTTTGAAATCGGGGCAAATGACACGCGCGGTATGGATCAGTCTTTCCAAAGTCGCCATCGGCGCAGGCTCGGCCGCTGGCGTTGGCCTGTTGTTTGG
>RFZH01000031.1 GCA_009920815.1 Paracoccaceae bacterium | reverse complement strand
ATCCAAAGGGGGCCCTTTTCCCTGACCGGCATAGGTTTGCCGTTCACCGAATAGGCAATAAGCGCCTCGTTTCACCCCTCTTGGGTTGGATCAAATTCTGCCATACAATCATTTATCGCCCAAGCAATAACAGACTTTGGACGAGCCTCAATCGCAGCAAGCAAATCAACCAACCGTGCACCTTTGAATTCATTTAATCCCTCGGTCCCAACGGTACTTGTTTTGTAAACCGTCTCTGGCAATGCCTTAAGCATGGCCATTGTAAAGCCAAAAACTAATGCCGTCCGCTCCTCGGTTGCAGGTACGGACACTTCCAGCACAAGTGCGCTTTGATTTCCGAAATTATTTTCCTCGGAATATGCAGGTGTCATCACCAATGACAAAATTAACAATGAAATTTTTACAACAAACCGCCAACCCATTTAAAGCCACTCCAATCAATATTTATACTAAAGTTATAACAATTATATCCCGAAGGCCATATAACTTTTAAGTATATGGATATATTCTTTGGTATATTTTGGACTTTTTCACAGTCCTTTAGGAGGTAAAAAAGCGAAAACTTTGGCAGATACCACCCAAAGTTAGGGCGGACACAAGCGCCTTGGTATTTCAGAATATTATCATCTCTGATTTAATACTAATTACGCTATGTTGCCGCGACGATTTACAAAAACTGATCATCAAGAACAAAATCACCATACCAAAAGTAAGTGATTTCTATCAGTTTGAGGAGATCATAATTCTAAATTTCAACCACATAGTGGTGTCTATCTCACACTAATTAATAGATAAATATACTTTAGTATATATTTTGCTAACTGTTATCTCATTGATTTCATGAAATGTTCTTGTGCAGTTTTTGATTTTTCAACATAATAGATCCAGACCTATTTTAACAGTTTTATGGCGTACAAAATGAAAATTCTAATTGCAGACGACCACGACCTACTACGAGATACGCTCGTTATGTTCCTTCAAGGCGAAGGAAATATCGAGACGGTGACCGCGTCCGATTTTGATGGCGCAGTCGCGTGTATGGATACAAAGGGTCCGTTCGATTTGATCATGCTTGATTATAACATGCCAGGGATGAATGGATTGAATGGCCTTAAAAAAGCTTTGGCACACAATGGGGGCCAGCGGGTTGCATTAATGTCTGGCATCGCAACAAAAAACGTGGCCGAAGAAGCCTTGGCCAAGGGTGCCGCGGGGTTTGTTCCGAAAACGTTGTCCGCAAAAACACTGGTGAACGCTGTACGCTTTATGGCGATGGGTGAACAATACGCGCCAATCGACTTTATGACGCAAGAAGAAGAAGACGTCGCGCCAAACCCACTGGCCGAAAAACTGTCACGCCGCGAGCTACAAGTTCTCGAGGGGCTATCGCAGGGCAAATCAAACAAAGAGATTGCTCGTGATTTAGATTTACAAGAGCCCACAATTAAATTGCACGTCAAAACACTGTACCGCAAAATTGGCGCAGGCAACCGGACCCAAGCGGCATTGTTCGCAAAAGAAGAAGGTCTGTTCTAACCAAAACATGACAAACCAATTCAAAAGCGGTATGTGCTTGGCACAACCGATTTTTTTATTTTGGGTCAAACCGTGTCACAAACCCGGACATTTCAATGGCACAAGCGTGCAAAAATCATTGCGTCAGATGGCGGCGTGACAGACTATAATCTGGTTCAAAGCATCGATCCTCAACTGGGCAAAGTACCGCTCGCGGATCAAGCAACTGCACTGGCAGCCTTATTTGCCGCCCTTCGTGATCAGTTGGGCGATGTAATTATCAGCGAGACGACCTTAGACGTTATAAAAACAGCTTGCGACCCGCTGCTCCACTGTCAAACAGGTGGAACAACTGCTGCACCTAAACGCATTGCACGAACCTGTGAAAGCTGGATAAAAAGCTTTTCCATCAATCAACAAAGATTTGGCAATGCAGCGCAGATTTACGCAACCCTTGGTACATTGGGTCATTCCTTGACGCTATATGCAGCGTGTGAAGCGATACACAATGGTGCGACCTATCTGCCTGTTCATGGTCAAAATGACCCACTGGGTGCGCTAAATGCGCACAAGGTGACTGTTTTATACGCAACACCAACACAAATGCGCATTTTAGCCTTGCGGGCAAAAGGAAATCATTTAGCCCATCTCTTCCATATCATGATTGGTGGCGGCAAGCTTGATGAAACAACACGCGCGTTGATTACGACACTCGCGCCGAATGCACAGATATGGCAATTCTACGGGGCTGCCGAAACCAGCTTTATCTCGATATCTGATGCAACCAGCCCGCCCCTTTCGGTCGGCAAGCCATTTTCAGGTGTTGAGATCCAGCTGCACGACGTTATCCCTGAAACAGGGGTTGGCGAAATTTGGGTGCGCTCACCTTATCTTTTTCAAGGATATTCCCTTGGCGCATCGACTGACACAAAATGGAATCAAGGCTGGCTTACCGTTGGTGAACGGGGATACTTTGACGAAAAAGGGCATTTATTCATTTCTGGCCGTGCCTCGCGCATGTTTACGGTTTCGGACAAAAATGTCTTTCCCGAAGACATTGAAACGTGGTGCCTGACACATAATGACGTTCACGCCTGTGCGGTTCTGCCAACCCTAGACCCACTGCGCGGGGCACGTGTTACAGTTTGCATTGCAAGCGAAAATCCGGAATTACAGGCGGTTCTGAGAGCGCAGGCAAATCAGGATTTACCACCCTATCTGAGGCCATCGAGATACATTATCTTTACCCCAAATGAATGGCCAATCCTCGGCTCTGGCAAACCTGATCTAAAACGACTGGCGGACGTAATATGACATTGCCCAAAAGCGCGCCAATCATTCTCTCTGGATTCCGGACAATCGTCGCCCCCCGTGGTGGCAGCCTATCCAACTTTGATATCGGCGCCCTTGCTGCCCCAGTTATTGGTCGCGTTCTGCGTGCCGCCAACCTGAGCCGCGATCACGTTGATGAGCTTATCCTTTCGAATGCCTTGGGCGGAGGCGGTAACCCTGCGCGGTACTGCGCCCTTGCGGCGGGCTTGCCTGATCGCGTTGCGGGACTTTCTATTGATCGTCAATGCATTGGCGGTCTGGACGCCTTTAATTTGGGTGCTGCGCTCATCACCTCAGGGCAAGCAAAGGTCGTCGTCGTTGGCGGCGTGGAAAGCCATTCACAGCGACCACTCAGGTTGAAAAACAGCTCGTCAACTTTACCGCCACTGCCCTATTACCGGCCAGCTTTTGCGCCGACATCGGATCAAGATCCTGATCCCGATTTTGCGATGGCATGCGTTGCCCAAGACCACGACCTTAGTAAACACACCCAAGACGCGTGGGCCATCGAAAGCCATCGAAAAGCGATATTCCATCAATCTGATCTTGAAAAAGAAATCGTAGAATTAGGCACGTCTGGCGTTCGCGACCCCTATGCCCGTACATTAAACCGTAAAATTTGTGATCGGGCGAAAATAGTGTCAGGCACCGTGACCTTTGCCAATACTGCTGTGGCTGCTGACGCAGCCGCCTTTGCTGTAATGGTTCATCCAAGCATCGCTGCAGATAACGGTTTGCAGGGCGTTACCTATGTCGGCGGGGTGTCTTTGGGCGCAGATCCTAGGCGACCCGCGTTGGCCCCTGTGGACGCCATTAAGGCCGTTTTGACACACCATAATCTTACCACAGGCGACATAGACCAGGTTGAAATGATGGAGGCCTATGCAGCACAAGCATATTTATGCTGCCATCACAGCGGGCTAGACCCCGCAAAAGTCAATCTAAAAGGTGGGGCTTTGGCGCGCGGGCACCCGATTGGGGCCTCTGGCGCAATTCTTGCTGTGCGCCTGTTTCACGACCTTTTAGGGACAGGAAAAACAGGATTAGCCGCAATAGCCGCCGCCGGCGGATTAGGAACCGCCGCCGTTTTCAAAGGCTGATCTTAATGACGCGATAGCAACAGATGCGGACGCGCGCGATGAATTGCCTGCGTTATGAAACCGGCAAGCGCAGCTTTGATCAAATCACCTGTGATAAAAGGCAACATAAGAACAAGTGCATCCGACAATGATTTCCCTAACACAGCTGACATGCCCAAAACGCCGGGAATATAAAGCACGATGATACCGCCCACAATGGATGCCAGGATACCCACAACAAGGATGTTCTGGCGCTGAAAACGCTCCATGATCCAACCGGCAGCAAAGGCAGCAAGGGGAAAGCCAATGATAAACCCGACGGTCGGACTTGCCAGAAGACCAAGCCCCCCACGTCCGCCCGCGAGTAACGGCAAGCCCGCAAGCGTAAGCAGGACGAACAACAATGCGGCAGCCCCGCCGCGCTTTGCCCCCAATACTGTACCGCAGAGCATGATGCCCAAGCTTTGTGCCGTTATTGGTACACCGCTGGTTAGCATAATTTTTGGAATTAATCCCAATGCTGCAATAAGTGCTGCAAACAGTGCGACCAACACAATTGATCTTTCCATCTTGAAGTCCCCAAGTGCTTTTAGATGCCGCCGCGTGCACGCAGCGCATTCGAGATGTTGTCTGCATCATCTAGAACAGAAAAGACAAGGGGTAAAATAATGCGCCAGCTCGCGCGTTTGCCAGAACGCGCGCGATAGGCCACTGACAAGTGTTGTGCACGTGCAACCAAAACCGGAATGAAACGAATAACCAAGGCAATCGCAATTCCGATCGCCTGTGGTGACAGACCAAACCAGCGCGCCGGTCTAGACACACGGACAAGGAAATCAATCATATCTTGCAACCGCGTCGTCATCGTCACCAAATTTGCCAGCGCAACCGCAGATATTAACCGCGACAAAATAATGATGCCTTGGTGATAATCAGCCAACCAAATATGCCATGCCCCAATCAAAATCAAAAATGGCCACAAACCAATCAGTACGCGCATACCTTTTATAAAAAAACGAACGCCAAGTGCCGCATAGACCAAGATAACGCAAAGGGCTATGGCGACACCCGATACAGGATCTGATATTCCAAACAAGAGACTGGTCAATACGCACAAAAGTATCATCTTTGGCCCTGCGGCCAGACGGTGCAATCGGGTTTGGTGAGGGTATGTGAGACTCAGCATCTATAGGACATTCACTTGCTCCATCGCTGCCATGAACGGCGCAAGGACATCGGATGGATGGCCATCCTTAACGATCAAACCCTCGTCAATCCAAATCACGCGGTCCGCATTCGTGGCAACCGCAGGATCATGGGTTATATGAATGATGGTCTGGTCAAGATTATCCAAAATTTCGCGCAATGCGCGGGTGGTCGGAATGTCCAAGCCACTGAACGGTTCATCAAGGATTAAAACCTTTGGCTCCATGGCAAGCACAGACATCAAACAAATCAATTGCCGTTGGCCTTGTGAAAAGGTCATCACATTTCGGTTATACCAGTCTTGCTTGGCAAACTGTTCCAGTATTGCCCGCAGCTTGTCTTCGACGTCGGATTTGGAATACCCAAGTTGACGCAAGCCAAATGCGATTTCTTCGCCAACTGTTGGAAAAATGATTTGGTGATCAGGGTTTTGGAACAGTATCCCAACCGTTTTCAAGGCGGCCTTGCGATCTTTTGCAATATCAATATCGTTTATATGAACTTGGCCCCGGGTTGGTGTAATTAACCCCGACATAAGCCGCGCAAGCGTCGATTTCCCGGACCCATTGCGCCCAATAATCGAAATCCGTTTTTCAATAAAATTCGCAGACAGCGGCCCTAATACAGCCACACCGTCAATTGCGAATTCAATCGCCTCTATTTTGATTTCGGAGTTTTTCATCACGCACTCTGATCAGGTTCACATATGCACCCCTAACCAAGACTGTGGAAATTTGTCAAATGACATAAAAAAGCTGGCCCAAATAGGACCAGCTTTCATAAACTGTATCAGCAAAAATTATTTTTTGCCTGCTGCAGCTGCGATCAAAAGCAACAAGATTATGTAGCTGCAACTGCGAAAGCGGCGGCAAGAGCGATTTTTTTCATTTTATTACCTCATAAGTCGCAAAACACGATGTATTAGTCAGGGTTTTCCTGATTTCCACAATTTCCGTAATATAACCAGTTGTGCGGATCATGCAATCTTTAGATTAACGATAATACGAAAAGGGATGTCAAATCAGCAACACTTGGGTGCCAACCTTGGCCATTCCAAACAGCTCAGCGATATGTTCGTTGTATAATCCAATACAACCATTCGAGGATCTACGGCCAATCTTGCGGGTATCGTGTGTTCCGTGAATACGGTAATACGTCCAAGACAAATAAAGGGCATGTGTTCCCAAAGGGTTATCAGGACCAGGGGGAATAAAGCTTGGCCATTCTGGGTTGCGCTTTAACATAGACGGTGTTGGGCGCCAGCTGGGTCCATCAACTTTTTGCACGATTGTGGTACGACCACGTCGGGTCATTTCATCAGTCAATGGCACACTTGTGGGGTACAATTTATAAATTTCTTCGTTCTGAGCCCAATAATGCAGGGCTCTTGATGAAATATCGACAAGAATCGCACCCTTGGACAAATCTTTGAAATAGGGGCGCCAATCCAATGCACGAAAACTGGACGTGTTATGACGGATAGAGCCGCTTACATCATGCTCAGTTTCAGTTGTATGGTCAGCATTAACCGCATCGATTTGTGCCAAAGCTGGGGTCGATAGAACAGCGCCGACACCTGCAACAAATCCGCGTCTAGAAAAGTCTGTCATGGTTTTCCTCATTTGATGAGCAACTGTTATGGTAACAATGAAACAGTCTCAACTCAAACTCACGTGATATAGCAATTCTCTGCCGATATGGGTTTGATAAGCAACTGTTTGCACTGTAGACAGTGACTATTATGCAATTTTGGGGGCGAAATGCACTACGTTAGACATACAATTGCGATTATTGCTGTTGCGATTCTCTCTGCTTGTGGCGGTGCCGAAGAGGTTCGGTTGGCCCCAGACGGAAAGCCGCTGCCCAAATTCTATAATCTTGCGGAACAAGACGAAGCCACGCTGCAATATAGGATGGTTGATTCCGTCAATGCGCTGCGTGCATCGGCAAACGCGGGTCCTTTGGAATTGAACGCCGAACTAAACGCTGCGGCTGCGACCCATGCGCGTGATATGTCCGTCCAAAACCGCCCTTGGCATTTTGGATCAGACGGGTCATCACCGCTTGAGCGCGTCAAGCGCGTTGGATATGATAAAGTTTTCTTGGGCGAAGCAATATCAGAAACCTATGAAAACGAACTTGCAACATTGTCCGCGTGGATGGAAAACCCCGATACGCGCTGGGTCATTTTGGACGACAACGCCACCGAAATGGGGTTCCATTGGTTCCAAGAAAGCAACGGCAAAATTTGGTGGACGCTGGTGACAGGTGGCCCTTCGCTTAGCGCTGTGGCGCTTACGGCTGAATAAATATGGGGGTCCTTAGCGGGACCATCCCGTAAATTTCGCGGATTTCATGATTTTTAACCGCGATACATCCTGCCGTCCAATCACGTTTGAACAGGACAGGCCGGCGCGCTTCGCCGTGGATAAAAATATCACCCCCAGGCGATTTACCTAACAAAGCGGCCTCGTAACGGTCGCTTGCGTCTGGATAGGATATTCCCAAAGATAGATGAAATTCAGACTTAGGATTTTTTCGATCTATGAAATATCGACCCTCTGGCGTTTTGCCATCGCCTTCGACCTTTTTATCACCAATAGGAGAAAAACCCAAACCGACATCATAGGCTTTCAAGACTTTCTGATTGTGAAACAGGTACATTTTGCGGGCCTCCTTTTGCACCACAATCGCTGTCACACTCGGACCACTGTAGGGCGCAGGTACGCGCGCGCACGCCGCCAAAAGGCCGGCACCGACCATCAAAGTAACGAAAATAAAACGACGCATATTTTGCCTGTTTAACTGCTTTGGTGCGTCTTTATCAAAGTTTTTCAAAACTTGATAGGCCTACAAAAGGCTAGCTTTTTGTGAAAGATGCGACCAATTCCACATGGCTGGACCATCGAAACTGATCAACGGTTTGTACAAAATCCAAACAAAACCCGGCAGAAACAAGTGCGGCAGCGTCGCGCGCGAATGTTGTAGGATTGCACGAGACATACGCAATTGTTTTGACGTTTGATTTTACAAGCTGTGCGATTTGGGCCTCTGCACCAGCTCGGGGCGGATCAATGACGGCGGCATCGAATTTATTCAATTCATCTGACAACAAAGGACGACGGAACAAATCGCGCGCCTCGGTCGTGACTCGTTTCATCCCTGACGCACGACGCCAACCCTGATCAAGCGCGGCGATCATGTCGGCACTGCCTTCAACCGCATGCACCTCGGCCGTTTGGGCCAAAGGCAGCGAAAATGTGCCGCATCCTGAAAACAAATCAACGATCTGCTCAGCCACACCAACGATGGATTTGACGGCCTCGACCAAATCACGTTCGCCTTCGCGGGTTGCTTGCAAAAAGCTTCCTGCTGGCGGAGTGACCTGCGCCGACCCAAACATCTGAGCAGGCGGATGCCGCATCGCAATTGTTTCATCATTCCAACTTAGGCGGGCCAATCCATGCGCCTCGCAAAATTGGCCGAGCTGGACTTGCAATTCACCGTCCAGCGCGCGTCCACCCGATACGGCAATGTCTAAACCATTCGCGCTTGATGTCACGGTCAAGGTCAGTTCGCCTTTGCGTGACGCAACCGCACGGGTCAATTCAGTTAAAACCGGCAATACGGATTTAAGATCCTCAGTCAACAGAACACAGTTCGGTATCTCGACAATCGTGTCAGATCCACGCGCATGAAAACCAACAGTTGCCCCTTTTTTGGTCCGCCGCCCCGAAAAGGCCGCACGCCGGCGTGAGCGCGCAGGCGAGGTCAAACAGGCACGCATCTGTGTGCTTAGCCCATGTGCGGCCATTGCGGTCCGTACGACATCAACCTTCCATCGAGCGACAAAATCATCAGAGGCGTGCATCAATTGGCATCCCCCACAGGATTTGAAATGCGGACAAGGCGGTTTCACCCGAAATTCTGAGGGCGTCACAATTTTAACGTCACGCAACGTCTTACCATCCACAATGCCTGTGACGATTTCATCGGGCAGGGTTAGCGGCGCAAACAACGGTCCCTCGGCAATACCGTCACCCTGATGTCCCAAACGTATAATGTGATGTTGTTCCATAGGGGTTTCATATCCCATGCCGAATGCGGGAAAAACCCCTATTCTGCCGCCTGTGCCTCAACCCCGATAAAGCCGCCTGATTGACGGTTCCAATATCTTGCATACAAACCATCTTGGGCCAGCAACTGCGCATGTGTACCATCCTCGACGATACGACCTTGATCCAATACGATGATGCGATCCATGCGGGCAATCGTTGACAGGCGGTGCGCGATGGCAAGAACAGTTTTGCCTTCCATCACTGTATCCAAGGAAGACTGAATTGCAGCTTCGACTTCGCTGTCCAGCGCGCTTGTTGCTTCGTCCAAAATCAGAATTGGTGCGTCCTTTAGGATGGTGCGCGCAATTGCGATCCGTTGGCGTTGGCCACCTGATAACTTTACCCCGCGTTCCCCCAAATGTGCATCATAGCCCATTCGGCCCTTGAAATCGCGCAGATCCTTGATGAATGCCGCGGCCTCGGCCTTTGCTGCGGCCGCATAGACAGCTTCAGGCGATTTATCAGGATCGCCATAATGTATATTATCAAACGCCGATCTATTAAACATTGCGGCATCTTGGCTGACCATGCCAATGGCGCGGCGCAGGCTAGACTGCGTAAGGCGCGCAACATTCTGCCCTGACACACGAATTTCGCCGCCTTCGGTGTCGTATAGTCGTAACAGCAAATTGACCAATGTCGTTTTCCCAGCACCTGATGCGCCGACGATTCCAATCTTTTGCCCTGCGGGAATATGCAGGGATAAACCGTTCAACCCGCCCGTTTTGCCACCATAAAGGAAAGTCACATCGTCAAATTCGATGATCGCATCCCCGATGACCAAAGGCTTGGCATCGGGTGCATCCACTAAACCATGCGGCGGTGTCAGGGTGCGAATGCCATCCTCAGCCTCGCCAATATTGGCGTAAATTCCCATAATCGTGAAACTGACCCATCCGGTCATTTGCGACAATCGCAAAGACACCGCGCCGGTGGTTGCAATTTCACCAACAGTTGTGGCGCCATTCATCCAACCATTTAAGGCCAAACCAACCAAAACTACAGGCAAAACTCCACCCAGAAACATCAAGCAAAACCGCAGGTTCACCATATCTGTTGCGCGATCCACAGAGCGATCAAAATAGCCATCCATCGCCTTTAATATCGCCTTATCTTCGTGATCCTCATGGGCAAATAATTTCAGCGTTTTGATGTTTGACACCACGTCAACAATTTGGCCGACGACAACCGAACGCGCGTCGGCATAGGCTTTGGATTTCTTGCGGACCTTTGGGATAAAATAGCGCAATGTTAAAACATATGCGGCAAACCAGACCACGATGGTGATTACCATCGGATACCCCAAACTTGCCACGATCAAAAGTGCTCCGATCAAGGATGCAATGGCAAATACGACCGTATGCAATAATTCGATAATTACGTTTGTAACCGCACCCGCAGTTTGAATGATTTTTTGCGAGATACGTCCAGCAAAGTCATTGTCAAAATATTCCACAGAATGCCCCGTCGTCCATCGATGCAGCCGCAGGGCAACCATATTCAACAGGTTAGGTTGAATGATATAAGATTGAAAAACTGAACCACTCCAAAAGGTTAAAGGTCGGATGATTAGAAAAAAAACGACACCCAATCCCATCAACCACAGGTGTTCGCCACCGAATGTTTCCGGGTCGCCCGACACCGCTGCATCTACGATCCATCCCAAAACAATCGTGGCCGCCATATCGAAAAACCCCGCCAAACCACTTGCAAAGATCGCAATTGCAATGACATGAAAGCTTCCTCGCGTGGCCCAAATTGCAAAGGGCAACAAACGGTTTGGGGGCGGCCTGTCAGCGGGTGCCTTGAAGTCAATCAGTTTTGCCAGTCTGCGCATTAAGGTGTTCCAGTATCCAAAAACCCACCCGATTGGCGGGACCAAAGTTGGGCATATAATCCGCCCTTGGCCAATAAATCTTCGTGCGTGCCGTCTTCTATGATGCGGCCTTCGTCCATCACGACAATGCGGTCCATTTGCGCAATTGTTGACAAACGGTGCGCGATGGCACCCCCGCAACATAAACAAGCACATAGGTGGCCGGATCAAAGAGATTGAACGCCAATACGCCAACGTACCAGCGTCGCGATATTGGCGAAATCTAAGGTCTGTAACACGTCGGTATTATGTCGGTATTACGTCGGTATTTTTACCGATTTTCTGGATCTTGGCGCAAATGCGTCATAAGATCAGATGCGGTCATCGTGAAATCAGAAGCGATCCAAACCTGTTCCAATCTGCGCAATGCGGCACCCAATGCCGCGCCTTTTAGACCAGGCATCAAATCAGTGGCCGTAATTGGGAACTTTGCGTTCGCAGCATCGGCGATCATGACGCTGGCATTATTTGGCACATCGGTTTCGAAAATGGCGGACCGCAAGACCGTCACAGACCATGCGGCATCCAAGCCGTGACGAAAGGCGATTTCACCCAGCCCAGTCATCGACCCGATGTTATCGCGCAGAATTTGTAATCGTGCCGTCTGTGCCTTGCTTAACCGCAACCGATCTGCGACGTCATCGCCCCCCAAAACGGCTAGACGCCGGATTGGATCCGCCGAAAGGCCGGCCTCGGCCTCGAATTGGATCAAAGGGCCCAACGCACGGTCATCGGCCGCTGGTAAAGTGGCCCCCAAGACACCCGTCATCCGCATCGATGCTATCGCAGGCGATGGGTTGGGCGCGCTGAGCAGTTTCATCATCTCTGATCCAATCCGTTCACGGGACAGTTGAACCAAACCATCGACATTGCGGGCAATCGCATCCAAGGCATCAGGGTCGAACCCTAAATCAGGATCGCCATAAAACGTGGTGAACCGGTAAAACCGCAAGATGCGTAGATAATCTTCGCGGATACGATCGGCTGGGTGATTTATAAACCGGACATGACGGCGGTTCAGGTCAGCGAACCCGCCCAGCGGATCAATCAGCATGCCGTCGAACAGACCGCTTGGGCCTGAGGTGCCGAGATCCAGTCGCCCGTGATAATCATTGTGCTATCCGCGTTGCCAATCCATACAACATACGTGCCGTTGCCCCCCAAATGTAATAGGGACCATAGGGTACGGTAAAGAATTTTCGGCGTGACCCGCGCCAGATGCGGGATTCGATCAAATAATTTTTAGGCTCCATCACATGGGCCAAGGGGACGGTGAACACCTCGGCCACTTCGGACGGATCAGATACGGGGCGAAAAGGGCCAATAATTTCGACGACCGTTGGAATGACATTGAACCCAGTTACCGTTTCATGGGCGGACAGGTGGCCTATCACGTCAACGACGTCGGTGGGCAAACCAATTTCTTCGTGCGCTTCACGGATCGCGGCCGCGGTTTCGTCGGGGTCGCCTTGGTCCATTTTACCGCCAGGAAAGGCAATCTGCCCCGGGTGATGTTTCAAATGCGATGCCCGTTTTGTCAGATAGACGACCGGTGCGCCCGCGTTGCCATAAATCCCGATCAACACACCCGCAGGGCGCAAAACACGATTAGACGGCAGGCTAATTTCTGGGTTCAGATCATAATCAGACGACGCGCCCGCGGGTGCGTTTAACGCGGCTTCGATGCGATCGCGCCAGTTATACATGGGTCATTACCGCGCAATCAATGATCGCCCGACGGGGGGGTAACAGCGTGCGCAGAACGCCCCCCAGATTGGGTCGGGCAGGCGTTGATTGCGCCCCACTGTGGTCGAACTGCGTTCGACTGGGCGTAATCTGGTTTATACCAAAGTCCGCGCTATTCACCGTCTTTATTCGCCTCAAACCCAACGGTCGCAGGGTCCAAATCGTAATGCGCGCTGCAGAATTGGCAATCTGCCGTAACACGACCTTCTGGCGTTGTCATCTTTTCGATATCCTTGGCGGAATAAATCGACAAAGATTGACGCACACGCTCTTCGGAACAGGTACATCCGAATTGAACGGTTTGTGCGTCGAACACGCGCGGTTGTTCTTCGTGGAACAGACGGATTAACAACTCTGTCGGTGCAACCGATGGCCCGATCAATTCTAAATCTTCAACCGAGTCTAACAAAATATTGGCACGGTTCCAATTTTCTTGGTCATCACCGTCGACCAAATCTTGGGCGGTCAGCAACCCATCATCGCCCGAACCCCCTTCGCCTGAGGCAAAGGGGCTGGCTTTGGGCATGTGCTGTAGCATTACCCCACCCGCACGCCAATGTTCGGCGACGCCGGGTTCAGAGGATTTTCCAAAGCTCAAGGAAAAGCGGGTTGGTAATTGTTCGGATTGTGCAAAATAGGCTTCGGCACAGGCCGATAATGATCCGCCTGTCAAAGGCGTGATCCCTTGGTAAGGTTTCATCCCGTTGCCTTGGTCGATCATGATGGCAAAATACCCGTCGCCCACTTGGTCAAAGGGCGCACCATTGGTCAACCGATCGACATCATAACTGGCATAAGCACGGATTCGTGCGGGTTCGCCGTCGTCGGTCGGACCGTAATAATCCGTTGCGATCATACGTACAGGACCGCGTGATTGCACCTGAAGCGACAATTTCCAACGCAGTTTGATCGACTGCCCAATCAAGGCGGTCAACAACGCCATTTCGGCAACCAGCGCCTCGACCACAGCGGGATAGGCGTGTTGTTTCAACACACCGCTCAGAACGCCATCCAAGCGTGCAACGCGCCCACGAATGTCGGCACGATCCAATTGGAACGGCAATACCGTGTCGTCCCATGCAATTTTATTTACCATCGTCATCATAGATTCCTATTCGCGACTTTTCTGTCGCATACAGGTTCTATATAGGTGGGGCAAGTATTGAACCAAGGATGATTTAACATGAAACGTTTTGGCGAACGCATCGTAGCAGGACAAAAATACATCCGTAGACCCGGATCATACGTGATTTTACCCTATGGCGATCGCGTTATTTTAACCCTGCAAGATGGGCCAGAGCCAGAGTTTCAATTACCAGGTGGTGGCATTGAGGCCGGCGAACACCCCATCCCCGCCCTGCATCGCGAAGTTTTAGAGGAAACAGGCTGGATCATCGCGCAACCACGCAAAGTCGGGATATACAATCGATTTGTATATATGCCCGATTATAACATGTGGGCGGAAAAAGTGTGTTCCATCTATGTGGCGCGTCCCTGTTACCAACTGTGTGATCCGCTTGAACCGGCCCATTCGGTCCATATCCTTCCACACGCAACCGCCCTTGAGGTTACCACTGACGAAGGGCAAAATGCATTTCTGCGCATGGTTCTGACGCAAAGTTAAACACATTCCACCATCAGAATCGAAATATCATCGGGAAATTCCACCTGATTACGATAAACACGCAGATCCTGCATAATGGCATCAATCAATGCATTACCTGATTTTTCACGATGCTTTGAAAGGATAGATTGAAACCCGGTTTCTTCGAGCAAAGTGCCATGCCTATCAGGACATTCGGTGATCCCGTCGGACGCGATGAACAATCGATCACCTTTGGTCAGCATGAATTTGACCGTATCATACCGCGTATCATCAATTAATCCAATCGGAAC
>RFZH01000004.1 GCA_009920815.1 Paracoccaceae bacterium | reverse complement strand
CCAAAGTCAGAAACAATCGGATCTAACGCGCAGCCATCATAACGACGAAGACACGTTTCGATCGGTTCATTCATGGTTAGATTCAGACCAGACTTACCAGCCATCAAAAATTTGCGAGCAAAGCTTGGTTTTGCATCGACAACAATGACCTGCACGCCATGCGCGCTCAGGTGATCTGCCGCCATTAGTCCTGCGGGACCACCGCCAATCACCAGAGCTGTTTTGTTCATGTCACGTTTGTTCAGGGCTATTTTTGAATTCTACAACACGATGAGGATACGGAATTGTGATCCCATTGTCACGCAATGCATTCCAGATCAAAAACAAAACATCCGAAGTGTTTTTGTTTTTGCCATCATCAATTCCGTTCACCCAAAATTCGACCGCAAAGTCGATACCGCTTTCGCCAAAACCGCGCAATTCACAATCTGGTGGAAATGGCTTTGACAGCACCTCTGGATGTTTTGAAACAGCGGCTTCGATAATTTCAGGGACACGATTGATATCGGTGTCATCGCTTACAGAAAATTCGGCTTCATATCGATTGGCGCTGCCTTGATCGGAATAATTCACAACTCGGGTTGTAATGAAATCTTCGTTTGGAACGACGATCCAGCGAACATCATACGTTTCAAGGATCATGGCGCGCGCTGTTTGCTTGACGATAGTCCCCGCCTCGCCACCGTCCAGTTCCACGTAATCGCCGACGGTCGCTTGCCCTTCGAGCAACAAGATGACACCAGAGATAAAGTTGGATGCAATTTTTTGCAGACCAAACCCAAGCCCAACGCCAATCGCGCCGCCCAAAACGGCAAGCGATGTCAGCGAAATTCCCATGATGTTCATGACAACCAAGAATGCGACGCCAAAAATTGCGATTTCTGCCGCCTTTGACGCAAGCTGACGCGTTGCCGTGGGCATTTCATCCTGTTTTTTTATGAACCCGCTGGATTGTTCATTCGACCAGCGACCAAGCCAGAAAATAACGCCCCCCACAACCATAAATTGAATGAGCCAAAGTAGGTTGAACGACAGGTTGCCAAGAGGAATAACAATGGACTGTAATCGCGATGTGACAATGTCCAAAGCTCCCAATGCATAGAGTGCGCCTATAGGGATTAAGACAAATTTTCCCAATATCTTTAGCAATGGATCGCGTAGCATGTCTTTGGCAAAACTGCGGATAGCTAAAAACAAAAACACCCGTTTTCCAAATGCGATTACAGCGCCTGACCCGAAAATGGATCTTGTAATCGTTTCACCTAGCGCGGTGAGCCCATAAGCCAAAAGCGGAAGCAGAAGTGGCAAAAATAACAAAATAAAAAGCCGCGCTTGTCCCAAAACTGTTGGTGTTGCTGTTGCTGGGGTCAATATCCGCGTGAGCGTGGGTTTTAATTTGCGGCTAACGTACACTGCAGCCAGATAGGCAATGACCAAAATAATAAACTGGGACCAAGCAGCGGGTGAAAGCAACCAGTTCTTGGCTATGTCCCATCCTTGTTCGATATACCCCAACGCCGCGTCAGCAAATGGTGGCAACCCATTCATCGTTAATCCCTTACCTCTTGATTCCGAACCCTAATTGGTTTGTGATTGCATTACCTGTTTAACACAACCTTTTGTTTGGCATGTCAGACCCAATTTGCGCCCTATGTGATCGTCCTATTCCGCGCGATGTTCCGCAAAGTCGCCATCATCTTATTCCGAAATTAAAAGGCGGGAAAGATGGTCCTACGGTCCTGTTGCACCATATTTGCCACAAAGAAATTCATGCCTGCTTGCGCGAGGCTGAATTGGCCCGCATGTACAATACAACTGAGGCCTTGCGCCAACATCCACATTTGGCCAAGTTTATCGCTTGGGTGTCCAAACGACCTCCGTCGTTCCAATCGCGTACCTCTGGGGGGCGTCGCAAACGTTAATCAATGGCCTTGGGTGCGACTGGCTTGCACGGCTTTGATCTCATCATCCCAGGTGGAATGGATATATCCCAATACATCGATGATATCCTGATCTGTCAGGCTGTCTTCGAATGCGGGCATACCGCTTGTAAAATCTTTTAGGCCCTGCGCTTCCATTACGCGCTGTCCGCCATATTTGATGTAAGAAAACAGAAACCTGCTATCGTGATGCCACGTATGACCTGTTTCATCATGTGGGGGGGCGGGCAGGACGCCGTTTTCATCTGCTGTGCGCCAGTTTGGCTGCCCCTCTAGATCTGCGCCGTGGCAGGACGCACAGTTTTGGGCATAAACGTGTTCACCATTTGCCAAATTTGCATCGGCGAATTCATGGCCAGCATAGGCGGGACCAGCGAAAAGCGCGATGAAAGTCAGGAGTTTGAACATGCTATACCTGTAAAAATTGATCAATGCTAACGAGATTTTTTCATTAAATTTTACAAAACGCAAACATGGTTTTATCACGATCACGTTAGGTACGCTTAGCGTTGGTCAATCATTCCTTTTATTGCCCGCGCATGGTCGAGTGTTGCGCATGAACTATCGTGCATCAGATCAGCCGCAAGCGTTAAAAGTTCGTCTCCATCAACAATGCGATCAATCAATCCATAGCTGTATGCTGTTTGTGCATCAATTTTTTGACCCGCCATAAGGATCATTTTGCTGCGTGAAGGTCCAATTAATTGTGCCATACGGATCGGGTCAGACGGCTGTGGCAAAAAGCCAAGTTTCATCACGGGATAGAAAAATTTTGCTGTCGGCACCGACAATCTGATGTCGCAGGCCAAGGCCATGCCCATGGCGCCGCCTGCTAGTGTCCCGTTTAACGCTGCGATTGTTAAGCAATCCAGTTGTGCAATGTTCCCAGAGAGGCGTTCCCAAACATCAGATGTTGCTAGCCCGGCTTTCGCTGCATCCAAATCGGCGCCGGCAGAAAATACTTTGCCAGCCCCCGTAAGTATGACACCGCGCGCCTTTTGCGCGTCATGCGTAATCTCAACCAGTTCTTCCAGCATCTGTGGAGTAAGGGAATTGGCTTTTTCTGGACGATCCAGCGTGATTGTCCATATGTCCGTATCTGATTTTTCTAACCTAATCATATCAATCCGACTTTCTTGCGTATGTTTTCATCACGCAATGAAATTTCTAATCCGGCGATATCGTCTCGGACAGGGCCACACATCCACAGAATCGTTCGGGCGGGCCATTCGGGTGGGATGTGGTCAGACCAATCCAGTTTGCTGATCGGATTTATTCCTGATGCTTTGATATCACGCTGCATTTGTGTCGCCACTGTTCCAGGGGACAAGCCCATCGCACGAATACCCGCGCTTGCGTATTCTAGGTACAAATTATGGGTCAGCATGGCTGCGGCCGCCTTAGAGGCGCAATAGGCCGACCATCCCTCTAATGGGTTATGGGCCGCACCTGATGAAATCGTGAGGATCGTGCCGTCGCTTTGATTGATCATCTGGGGCAGAACGGCGCGCATTGCGAAATAGACGCCCTTAACATTAACATCGATCAGATCGGACCATGCCTGAACATCGGCGTCCGCCATGTGCGCGATGGGGTGCAGTGCAGCGGCGTTATTGATCAAGATATCGATTGCACCAAACCGTTCAATGGCGATAGACGCAAGCTTTTCACAAAACGCTGGGTCCGCGATATCCCCTGCGCAGGCGATGGTCTTGGGGCCAAGCTCGTTGGAAAGCGTGTCCAAAGCATCACCACTGCGTGCCGTAAGAATGACATTGGCCTGCTCTGCGGCAAAGGCGCGCGCGGTTGCCGCGCCGATACCGCGGCTGGCCCCTGTTATGATTACGGTTTTATTAGCAAAAGTGTTCATCTTCGTACCATTCCTGTGTTCTCATCCTTGATGGACGCTCGGTTGTTGGAAAACAAGCCTTGACGTAATATTTTTATCGAACCACGATTATAGAATATCTCTTAAAGGACTAAGCATGTTTCGTTTACATTTCTTGCCAATCGCTGTGGGTTCAATGACTTGGATGGCGACCCTTGCCCATGCGGAATTAAATGCGCAGCAAGTTTGGCAAGACATCGAACAACAGTTCAAAGATGCGGGCTACATGGTTGCCGCGACACCGTTCAATGACGGCAAAGATTTGAACATTCGGGATTTACAGATTGCCCAAATCATTCCGGACACTGAAACGCAAGTTATCTTTGATATCGGTCAAATGGTTTTTGAAAAACTGTCTGATGGGCGGGTATCAATCATAATGCCCGACAGTTATCCGATCTATTTGCGCCGCGAAGGGTCGGACGAGAATAATTTTGCCTTGACCCTCACACAATATTCAAAGGACTTGACGGTTTTTGCAACGGAACAAGGCGATGCAATGTCATACGCCTATTTAGCAGATTACATCGGATTTCGCGTGAAAGACTTTGAGGCAGATGATTTTGATCCAAACACAGTCTCCCTTGTGGCGGATTTGCGCATCACTGACATTACTGCCACCATGACAACCCAACAAGGTGAAGTCACCGCGCGGGATACAGCTGCGACTTTCGGTGCGATAAATTTTGATATGTCGGCACAAGCGCAAGGCAATGACCAATTTAACGCAGAGGTAAAATTTGCGGTCAACGCAATTACCTATGCTGAGCAACTGTCTTTGCCCAAAGGCGCATCCATGATGGATCCTGATGCTGCAATGCTAGCTGGTTTGACCTATAACACAGTCTTTGGTGCGGAAAACATCCGCCTAGAGGTGGACGCCCAGCAAGATGCAGATGATATTGCATTGTCATTCGGGTCAGGTCCGTTGGATACCACGTTGTCATATTCATCAGACCATATCTATTTGCAAGGTAATGCCAACGACATGCAGTTTGATTTGTTGGCACCAGACTTGCCTTTGCCGGTGAATGGCACGCTGGGAAAGGCATCATACAATTTTGATATACCGCTTTCAGCACAACCAAAGGATCAAGCATTTGGACTTGGCATGTCCTTCACAGGCTTGGGCATGTCAGACTCACTTTGGACGCTATTTGATCCACAGGCGTACCTGTCGCGTGATCCTCTTGGCTTATCGTTTAAGGTGATTGGCACCGGACGATTGGGTGTAAACCTGTTGGAAATGGACAGGATGAAGCGCGAACCAGAATATATAAAAGACGGCGAGTTAAAATCTCTGCGTCTTGAGGATTTTGTGATCGAGGGGTTGGGTGCACGTGTCATGGCCCAAGGGGATTTCACCTTTGATAATTCTGACCTTGAAACTTTTGACGGTATGCCGCGGCCACAGGGCAGCGGAACAGTTGTTCTAAACGGCCTGAATGATGTCATGTCCAGCCTATTAGATCTTGGTTTGATAGATGAAAGCCAAATGTTTATGGCGCGTATGATGGTGGGTGGTTTTATGATGCCAACGGGCGATGATGAATTAACCTCTGAATTCAAAATCACGCCCGATGGCGAATTTTTTGCAAACGGTCAGCGCTTGCGCTGATCAAGTCCGCAGAGCGGGCAGTCCGACCCCGGTTGCCTCAAAGCCACCGTCAACGGCGACGACCTGACCCGTCACATAAGATGCTTTTGGCGAGCACAAGAAATAAATCACCTCGGCCAATTCACGCTCGCTGCCATAGCGATTTAGAGGGATTGCATCGTGATAGGCTTGGATGATTTCTGGTGTGTGTACCGCAATCGATAATTTTGTTTTTACCGGCCCCGGGGCGACAACGTTCGCGCGGATGCCAAATTCACCTAATTCACAGGCTTGTTGTTTGGTCAATTGGATGACGGCTGCTTTCGATGTGCCGTAAGCAACGCGCAGGGTAGAGGCACGCAGACCAGAAATAGATGCGATGTTTACGATGGATCCTTGGCTGTCTTTTAACAGTGGGGTCAATGCTTGGGTCAGATAAAACATACCGTCCAAGTTTGTATCCATAATCTTGCGCCATGTTGTTTGATCACAGGCTTCAATTGGTCCGAAATCGGCGACGCCTGCATTATTGACCAGACAATCCAATCGCCCAAAGTCGGCGCGAATTTTCGCAGCAATTTCACCACCAGCTTGTGGGTTAGAAATGTCGTACAAATAGGCGGTCGATCCTTGCATGGCGGATGCAGTTTCGAACAAGGCTGCATCGTCACGATCCAACAATATGGCATGATAACCATTCTCGATGAAGAGTTCAGCAGTGGCTTTGCCAATTCCGCGCGCACCGCCCGTAATTAGGGCAACTTTTTGTGTCATGGGTCCTCACATTTTTTGGTATACCATTTCTGAATTACGTGGGAAACGAAAGCAAAAAATCGTTGTTTGCTTGCTTTATCTTGATCAAGCCTCTACCTGTTGAAGAAAGAACATGGGGTCGTTTATGTTGGGTAATGGTACATCTTTGGCGCAGCTAAGTGAAAAAATGCTGGCCGCTGCGAAACGTGCAGGCGCGGATCATGCGGATGTTGTCGCGACACAAGGCACCTCAATCGCGATAGAGGTACGAAACAGTGCATTAGAGCAAGTCGAGCGTTCCGAGGGCATTGACATTGGGCTGCGCGTTTTTGTCGGTGGGAAAATGGCAACCGTATCTGGCTCGGATGTGCGCGACGTTTTGTTAGAGACAATGGCCGAGCGTGCCGTGGCAATGGCGCATGAAGCGCTTAGGGATCCTTATCTAACTTTGGCGACGGCTGACCAGTTTGCTGAAAAATGGGATGTCGACGCGCTCGAAATTTTTGATCCTACGCCCGAGCCAGCGGCAGATCTTTTGGAGTCTGACGCACGACGTGCCGAAGCAGCCGCTCGCGCGGTTGGTGGCGTTACGCAAGTCCAATCTGCGTCTGCAGGGTTTGGGACATCGGAAATTCATCTGGCGACCTCGAATGGTTTTATGGGGGGATATCGCCGCTCAAACCGGTATATTTCTTGTGTCGCGATCGCGGGGCAAGGGGCCGGCATGGAACGCGACTATGATGGTGATAGTCGAATTTTTCAAAATGACCTTAGGTCAGCCGAAGAAATTGGGCAAAATGCTGGAGAGCGTGCTGTTTCTAGATTAGCGCCACGAAAGCCAAAAACAGGCACCTATCCAGTCCTTTATGACGAACGTATTTCTTCGGGATTAATCGGGCATTTATTGTCCGCGATTAGCGGATCTGCCATTGCTCGTGGATCATCGTGGTTGCGCGATGCGTTGGGTAAAACAGTTTTGCCCGAACACCTGTCTTTGATCGAAGATCCGCATCGGCCGCGTGCGGGTGGGTCACGTCCCTTTGATGGCGAAGGTCTGGCCACACGATCACGCTGTATCATCGACAACGGTGTTTTGACCGGATGGACCTTGGATCTGGCCAATGCCAAAAAACTGGACATGGTTTCCACGGCAAACGCTGGGCGTGGTGTGTCCACGGGACCAATGCCTACGAATTGGAATGTTGAATTAACACCAGGTCAGCACACAAGATCAGATTTGCTGCGCGATATGGGGACAGGTGTTTTGGTTACATCGTTGATCGGATCGACAATCAATCCAAACACCGGCGATTATTCCCGCGGTGCATCAGGGTTCTGGGTGGAAAATGGCGAAATCGCCTATCCCATTAATGAAATGACGATTGCGGGAAATTTGCGCGACATGCTTTGCCGGATTATCCCAGCGAATGATGCACGTGCGCATCTGTCCCATCGTGTGCCATCGCTTTTGGTCGAAGGAATGACAATTGCAGGGGGCTGATTTAGAGCTTTTGATAAATGCTGCGCGGCGTTCAGGTGAGATTGCAAAACAATATTGGCGTGGCAGCTATGCGACATGGGATAAATCGGATGGCGCTGGTCCCGTAACGCAAGCAGATTTGGACGTTAACGCATATCTTTCAAAGACATTGCGCCAGCAAAGGCCTGAATACGGTTGGTTATCAGAAGAATCCGAGGATGACCAAGACCGATTGGATCGAGAGCGTTGTTTCATAGTTGATCCGTTGGATGGGACCAGAAGTTTTATTCAGGGGGATGAACATTGGGCCCATTCATTTGCTATTGCGCGACAAGGCGTTGTCGAAGCGGCAGTTGTTTTTTTGCCCGTCCGTGATCTAATGTATTTTGCGCGTCGTGGTCAGGGGGCATACTGCAACGATATCCCGTTGAAGGTATCCGATGCACGTACTATCGCGGCATCGACATTGTTGGCGGCGCGGCCCGCAATTTCGCCCGAACATTGGCGTAATGGTGACGTGCCTAGCTTCGAACGACGGTTCCGGCCTTCGCTCGCATATCGTTTGGCGCTTGTTGCACAGGGGCGATATGATGGCATGATCACATTTCGTGACACATGGGAATGGGATATTGCGGCAGGCAGCCTATTGATCCATGAGGCAGGCGGACGTGCAACGGATAGACAGGGGCGCGAACTTGTATTCAATTCCCCGACTTGCAAGGCAAACGGCATCGTTGCGGCATCAACAAATCTACATGACGATATCTGCAAACACTTAGAAATGACGACGAATTGATCCCGATAAAAAAGGCCAAGCATCATACTTGGCCTCTCGTTTTATCAATCAGGTCATTAGTCTTGCAGGGATTTGTTGACCGCATCCACAAGGATATCTAGATCTGAAATTTGCTCTTCGATGCCAGAGCGCACTGTTGACATTCGGTGGCTCATTTCTCGTGAAGATGCGCTTTGCTGATGGACAGCTGAGGCAATTTTATCTGATGCTGAAAGCACATGAGAAAAGCTTTCTTGCACGCTTTCAATTGTCCGACGCAGACCAGAAACCGCATTTTGGATCTCTTCGACTTTATTCGCCACGTCTTTTGCGCCTGCTTCTGTGCGTTCGGCAAGTTGTCGCACTTCGTCTCCGACCACGGTAAAGCCTTTGCCGGCCTCGCCCGTACGGGCGGCTTCGATGGCTGGGTTAACTGCCAGCAATTTGGTTTTATTTGCGATTTCTGTAATAATTGACAGGAATGACCCAATTTCCTCAGAGGCACTGGAAACCGAATGCATTGATGTTGCTGCTGAGTCTGCCTTGTCAGATGCAGCTTGCGCAAAACGCGTTGTCTCATCAACGTTTGCAGAAATATCGGTGATCGAGTTATCCATCTGTTCGACAGCCGTTGCAATCGATTGAACTTCGCCAGACAGCTGTTGCATGCGCGAGGCAAATTCTTGCGAATGGTGTAGAACATTTTGAGACGTTGCGTTTTTATTTTCGCGCAGAACCGAATAATAAATATCGATACCAACTTCGAGGTCATGCAGAATAACATCGCTCATTTTACGGATCATGTAAAAAATCGACGTTTTATTTATGCGCTTTTGCTTGCCAAGGTCGGCCAAGCTATTCAAAAGCGCACGGTAGCCGCGAATGAAATAATGTGGCGGCAATCCAATGCGGGCATGCGCGTGTCCAATACGGTTCAACCGGTCGTAATAGGCGTCGTTGAAACCATCACGCACTGTGGCATGCCAATGATCGCGCTGTACCTTTTTCAGGCGATTGTGATCGTGCCCATCCGTAAATGGCGAAAGTTCGTCACTTGCATCAACGTAATCATAAAATTCATCTAGTGCATCATCAATGATAAGCTCAAGAATGTCCCATGTGTTTGTGGGACGTCTGGACATGAACATAGTTATTCCTCAACTGAACAATTGGCCTTGAATGTGCTAACGTTCAAAAACCATGCTCATTTAGATGGAACTATCCTAAAATCCTGACCTTCTAATCCTAAGGGTTATTGGGTGCCATCGACGATTTCCAAATGCTGACACAGTTTTGAAATGTTTGCTAACCATTTAGAAACCATATCAGGCGCACTGGGTGCCGCGTGAACGCCGCTAGATATCTCGCCATTTAGCACGGCCTCGATCGCATAAGACACGGGGATAGAAACCAAACGCGCCATGGCCGTCGATATCTCGTCACCCCAAGCGTCAAGAACATAAGTCTTATTCCACTTGGTTTCACCCTTGTTTTCGGCCTTGAGTGCAACAACCAAAACAACGCGATCTGGGTCATTTTCGCCATAGGCATTTTCTGACCAAAACTGTTCAGACATCTCGCGCAGACGGTTTTCCCCTTCGGATCCTTTTAATGTTTCGATTTCGCGAAATACCGGTGTCCACGCGTCGGCCCAGCCGTTCAATCGCAATGTCCCGCGGACGAATTCCTTAATCTTCCACTTGGGGTCAAAGTGATATTGAGAGATAAACGGAATGCTGTCTCGGTTTGGATACACCTCGAATGTTTCGGGTGTTGGCAGCGGTGCAGTATAGCTACTGATAGCATTCCAAGGGCGGTCAACGTTAAACTCGGCAAAGTCGCGAATTGATTTTGACGGTGATTTTAAAGCGCGCAAAACACCCAAAGGGGACCAGCTGAATTTGTACTTAAAGTCATTTGGGATCTTTGGGATCCCGCCGCAGTAAGAAATAAAGCTAAGCTCGTTTTCTGGGTCGCATGCTTCAGAAGCGCGATATTGTTCAACCAAGTCATGCGCCATCAAATGGTCGATGCCAGGGTCCAGACCCACTTCGTTTACGATTGCGACGTTCGCTTGTTTTGCATCACCATTCAGCGCGGCCATTTCAGGCGAGATATACGAAGAACTGACGAAATGCGCCCCCTTGGACATCGCAAGTTTCGCAAGCGGCACATGATGATCCCCGGGCAGCATAGAGACAATGACATCACCTTTTGCCAAGGCCGCATCAATTGCGTCCATGTCAAACACGCGAATGTCGTCTGTAACATCGCCAACAACATCACGCGCTTTTTGGATCGTTCTATTCCAAACCGTAACGGGGTGCCCGTTTTCGATCAAACGGCGCAATCCTGGAATTGCTGATAAACCTGTTCCGCACCAATGGATAGTCATGTCACACCTCGTTTAGGTTCGTTTGGAAAACTGTCTGGGCGCGCGCCCAAACGCCAGTTGTTAAATCATCAAGGGTCCGCAACGAAGGCAACAGCTGTGCCGCGTAGTCCTGTGAACTTTCGAGCGGTAAAAGTGACGGCAAATTGTCAATCGCCATCACATCCAAGACCGGATCATCTGCTGCGCGATGCACGGGTGCATGCCACGACGTGGCCTCATGATAAATTGGAATAGGGTTATAATCGCTGTCGGGGTCACACGCGATATCGCCAATTGCGCTAAGCCTGCGTGGTTCGCGCAATGCGGTTGAAGGCACGAAAACCGGTGTTCCCGGGCGCGCCAAAATACAGTTGAAAAACAGGTCATGATCCAAGATTTCGGGGAATGGGCCGCCATTTGCAGTTTCGGCCATGTCCCATTTGGTGACTGAAATCCTTAGGTTCTCGCATAAATCTGCGGCGCCTGTACCGACACGACCCAATGCCCCGATGACGATCGCATTTGGCGCTAATTTACCGGTGTTGGACAATTCGGATTTCAAATCAGCGATCAGGGCGTCTTTGTTTGGATAGGATGAGACTGGTCCGCAAATTTCACCATGTTGCTGTGCGATCCATGCTTTCAATGTGACGGCAGCACCTGCAAAACCTGCCCAATAGCCAAACGCCGCAACACGACGGCCGGTTTCATCAACCAAATATTCCAAATCATAAAGTGTGCCACCGCCCGCTTTGAACCGTTGCAGCAAAATCTTTCCTGCGTGTTGTCCTTTGAAAGCATGTCCAAACATGATGTGACGATGAAACAGCGGTGTTCCATCTTCAGGCAGTTCTTTTAGGCCAAAAATGATCGCATCGCGCGGCGCAGAGGGCCATGAATTTTCTTCGGCAATCGCGCAGCCAGCCGCCGCATAGCCATCAATAGGGATGATCCTTGATACGCTTTTTTCCACCGTGACGTGAATACCTGCCTCGACCAGCGACCGTGCACCGTCAGGAGTTATGCCAACGCGGTCTTCGTTTGCGCGTTGTTCTGCGCGAACCCAAAGATGTGTCATGAATTAATCCTTGTCTTTTGCGAACATTGATCAGTAATACGTGCGCGCGTCAAGTCGGTCGGTGCGTTCCAAATGTGGGACTGCATTGTATTGTTTTAGGTGAAAGCTTCCGCCAATATAGTGCAGCTGGGTCACGCCAGTATTGACACCTTCGATCAAGGCTTTCACCAACGCTTCACGCGACAATCCTAGGGCATGCGCGATGGCCATGGCGACGATACCGCCTGATGTTACCACAACGACATTTGCCCCTGCGTGTCTAAGCGTGTCCAAGACTGATCCGACACGATCACGATAGTTTTGCCACGTCTCAGGTGGGTTTGTAATCTCGCCTGCTTCCCATTTTGCAAAGGTCGTTTGAAAATGTTGTATGAACCCAATGCCGTCAGGCGGTGTCAGCCCGAACTGATTTTTCATACAGTCCACCAGGTCATAATAAGCAATTTCGTTCAACCGCTCGTCTATAGTTGCCTGTTTATTCAGGCCTAGATGGCGAAATGTGTCCTTTTGTCGTTGCAACGATCCTGTGAACGCGGCATCGCATTCAATCGAAAGGCTGCGTAAATGATCGCCCAACCAAATCGCTTGTTGAATACCAAGATCTGACAGGCGATCATAGTCAGCCTCGTTCGTGGCAGCAGAATTTGCTTGGCCGTGACGGATAAGTGTAATGATGGACATAATACCTCTAACTGCTGCGCTGACAGTTTCAAAACTGAACAGAATTGGCAAGGCCTAGGAATAGTTAAGCCCATGTTTTTTGATTTGAATATTTGCTGGCTTAATATCCAGCTGCGCGATCAACAAGATGTTTCAAAGACTGCCCATTTTCGCATCGAACAATATTTTCAACAATCACTTGTGATGCCGTGTCTGCCCGCGTTTCGGATGCTTTGTGGGGAACGACTGTTACGTTTGGATGGTGCCAAAATGGATGGTCCACAGGTAGTGGTTCTACACGAAACACATCCAACGTGGCATGCGCGATTTGTCCGCTGTCTAATGAATTTAGCAGGTCTTCATCGTTGATCAATGTCCCGCGGCCGGGATTGATCACGTAAGACCCCTGCGCCAGATAAGCCAAGGTTGTCGCGTTCAGCGTATTTTCTGTTTCAGGCGTGTTGGGCAGCAAAAGGATGACAATATGTGCGCCCGCTAATGCTTGCTTTAGGCCGTGTGGTCCTGAAAATGTGGTCACGCCATTGATGTGCTTTTGTGATTTGGACCAACCACGCACCACAAATCCCAACTGAACCAAGGCGGCAGCACAGGCAGAGCCCAGTGCACCCAATCCCAAAAGTGTCACAACGCGATCTTTTGCCAATGGCGGCACATAGCTGCGCCAAACCCCATCTTGGCCATGAATATGGGTGTCCATTCCCAAATGATGCCGCAATGTATGCCCAGTGACCCATTCGACCATGCCTTGGGTCAGGCCATCATCAACCATGCGCGTCAGAGGCTGTGTGAGGGTTTCGTTAAAAACAACACTTTCCACACCTGCCCATAGGTTCAACACAGCCTTGCATTTTGTATATGGCGTGAAATCTTGAACAGATGAATTTGGGGCGTAAATTATATAGTCCACAGTTTCAGGTGCAAGTTCGGTTGCCAAATTCACATCAAGACCATGCTTTTCGAACCCTTCTTTCAAAGGGGTTTGATATTGTTCGAACCGTTCGTAAAGGGCAGCAAACAGGACATTTAACGTCATTTTATGGTTCCTCTGGGGCGATGGACATGGGCGGACTGTACCAAGCCAAACGCACCAAGCAAGACCAACATGGCCGACCCACCATAGCTGACCAGCGGTAATGGAACCCCAACGACGGGGGCCATGCCCATAACCATCGACATATTAACGGCGAAGAACAAAAAGAAAGTCATAGCAATACCGATGGTCAAAAGTGTCGAGTACCGATCTTTGTGTCGCAAAGCTGAGGCAATGCAAAAAATCACAATCAGCAGATAGATCGCCAAAAGTGACATTCCGCCGATAAAACCAAATTCTTCTGCGAGTGTCGTAAAGATGAAATCAGTATGCTTTTCCGGCAAAAAGTTTAATCGCGATTGCGTGCCCTGCATAAAACCACGACCTGTCCACCCACCAGAGCCAAGCGCGATCTTTGATTGTGTGATGTGATATCCCGCCCCTAACGGATCGCTGGCGGGATCTAAAAAGGTATCAATACGGCGAAATTGGTAATCTTTTATCAGTTGCCATTCCGTGCCACGGCTCTGAAAGACGGCGAAAATTCCCCCAACTCCGGCGACGATCACAGACGCAAAATAGGCCCAGTGAAGCCCTGCGACAAACATCACTGTCCCGCCCGCGGCCAATAATAACAACGATGTTCCTAGGTCTGGTTGCTGTAAGACCATCGCAACGGGTATCATGATCAGCACAAGTGGAATGAGCACCCAAAAAGGGCGCGATACTTTTTCAGGTGGCAGCCAATCATAATAGGCGGCCAGAACCATCACGGTTGTGATTTTAGCGACTTCAGAGGGTTGCAGCCGCATGAACCCAAGATCGATCCAACGCTGAGCCCCCATGCCGGTTGTCCCAAAGAATTCAACGACCGCCAAAAGGCAAAGCGCAATCAAATAGGCCACTGCAGATATGTTGCGCCAAAACCAAATCGGAACCATGGCCACCACAAACATACCGATCATGCCGACAATAAATCGTTTTATTTGCGGATCAGCCCATGGCGAAAGCGACCCGCCAGCAACGGAATACAGCATGATAAAGCCAACACTTGCGGCAGCAATCAGCAGCAAAATCAAACCCCAGTGCAGGTATAAAACCTTGCGAAATCCCGTAGGAACAGCTTTGACGCGATACTCTAAATAACTCATGCGCGTTCCCGTTTAATGGCGTTTAGGTCGGGCATCAGATCACGGATATCTTTTTGCTGTTTGGCAATGCGATTGCGGTCTTTCGAAGGATAGGCCGATAACGGAGGGTCGCCGTTGTAGAGCGCTTGTAATGTAATGTCGCGCGCGATTGGCGCGGCAGCAGATGATCCAGCGCCGCCGTGTTCAACCACAACCGCCACCGAGATCCTCGGATCATCGAACGGGGCAAAATCCACAAAAAGTGCGTGATCACGACGGTTCCATGGAAGATCGGCATTTGATGTGACGCCTTGTTCGCGTTCTGCTTGGCTAATGTTGCGCACCTGGCTGGTACCTGTTTTTCCGGCCATGCGAAATGCATCTTCGATAATCCGCGATCCATAGGCGGTCCCGCGGCGATCATTGGTAACATTGTACATCGCACGACGAATGAAACGAAGATTGTTTTCGTTTAACCCAAGGCTTTCTCTGGGCATGTCTGGTCCAGCGGGTGCCCCGTCAATTGATTTTATCAGCTTCGGGACAAGTGACCGTCCCGTTGCGATCCGCGCAGTCATGACCGCCAATTGCAGAGGAGAAGAGGATACAAAACCCTGTCCAATCGACGCATTGACGGTATCGCCAACAACCCATTCGGCGTTGCGATTTGCCAGTTTCCATTCCCGTGACGGGATTAAACCCGTGGTGACCGCTGACATTGGAATGTCATGCCGTTCACCCAACCCAAGACGACGCGCCATTGCCGACAGATTTTCGATGCCAACTTTGATGGCTAAATCATAGTAATAAACATCGCAGCTTTCCCGCAGTGACTTATCCAAATCCACATTTCCGTGTCCGCCACCTTTCCAACAGTGGAATTTTCGACCCGACACTTCAAAGTGGCCGGGGCAATACACCGTTTCATTGGGGGATATGACACCTGCCTCAAGCGCGGCAAGCGCAGTAACCATTTTGAATGTTGAGCCAGGCGGATACGCGTCCTGTACTGTTTTAGATGCTAATGGCCGATGGTCATTATCACGCAGCGCACCATAATCGGCATAACTGATTCCGCGCACGAATTTGTTGGGATCATAACTTGGCGCGGATGCAATCGCCAATAATTCACCGTTTATACAGTCCATTACGACCACCGAAGCGCTTTCTTCACCGAGCCGCGCCTTGCAATAGGACTGTAAACTTGCATCTAAGGTCAGCTGCAAATTCGCGCCAGCTGTGCCTTCGCGGCGATCCAATTCACGCATGACACGTCCTAGTGCATTGACCTCTACGCGTTTGGCACCTGCACGACCACGCAACAATTCTTCGTATTTTGCTTCGATGCCGACTTTACCAATTTGAAAGCGTGGTATGCGCAACAATGGGTCGGGGTCATCTGAGTTTTCTAGATCGCGACTGCTGACGGGGCCGACATAACCAACCGCATGTGCAAACAGATCTTCAAGTGGATACTGGCGTGACAACCCCACTTCGGGCGCAATGCCCGGTAGCGACGGGGCATTCACTGCGACGCGTGAAATGTCGTCCCATGTCACCCTGTTTAGAATGGTCACAGGCAAAAATGGGGCAGAACGCTTGATCTCGGCTTTGGTTCGCGCAATGTCTTCTTCGCTGACATAAACCAGATGCGATAGCTTGCGCAAAACCAAATCAACATCGCCGGCATCTTCGGGGATGATTGTTATGCGATAGCTTGGTTCGTTTTGCGCCAATATCACGCCGTTTCGATCATAAATTTCTCCGCGTGCCGGCGGAATGAGACGGACATTGATGCGGTTTTCATCTGCCAATAATCTAAATTGATCGGCCTGATCCACTTGGAGATGACGCATCCTAAGCGCCAGCATCGCGCCAAAGCCAATTTGCAGACCGCCGACCAACATGCCGCGGCGCGAAACCTTGCGCCAAATCAAAGCAGAGTCTGGCGTCGTCCGTTTCATGACCGCCCCCGCGTTTGCGCATAATCCGGGTCTGTTGATCCAAACGAACGAAGCCCAAGCATGAAATGGGAGAACACCGCAACGACTGGATAGATTAAAATTGTCATAAACATTTGGCTTAAATGTAAACCAAGGCTTGGCAAAGGTACAAAAAATACGATCAAGAAAAATCGCGTTGCCAGCATGACGCCGACAATCGCAAGTGCGACTATCATCCATTCGCGCAAGGGTGACATATCAGGATTATAGGACCAAGTCAGTTTCAACCAAGCCGCAGCAGTTACAACCAGCGCAGCCTGAAGACCAGGTCCACGGTGCAACATCATGCCTTCGGTCAAGACAACCATCGCAATCAACAGGGACGGTATCGCCTGGGGTCTGCGCACGCTCCATGCAAAAATTAATGCGAGCAAAAGATCCGGTCCTGCCCATGTTTTTGGAAGTGTCTCAAGCGGAAGAAGCCTTAGAAAAATCAAGCTAATTGCCAAAACGACAAAAAGCACACGAAACCACCAAATCCGAGACGAGGTTGAATTATCCATCGCTGCTTGCCTCGTTTTCAGGCGGGCTTTGTGGGGCCTCGATTACCAATTCTTCGGGGACAACCAGTTCACCGGGGGTGGTGATTTGAACAGTCCCATAATTACGCAAAACGCGCAAAAACTCCAATCTTTCGTAATCAGCAGATAGCCTGACCCGCAATCGTCCGTTGGGATCAAGCGCAAGTTGCCCGATCACCAATCCTGGGGGCAGAACGCCACCTTCGCCCGATGTCACCACCCGATCCCCCGCGCGGACCAAATCGGGATCTTCGATGAAATCAATGGGTGGGGCGGCCGTGTTATCGCCAATCACAAGCGCGCGCTGCCCTGAAGGTTGGATGATTGCAGGAACTTGGCTGTAACTATCGGTCAAAAGGATGACGCGACTTGTGCGTTCTCCCACACCTGATATGCGGCCAACCAGCCCTAATCCGTCCATGGCGGCCCAGCCGTCCTGAATGCCGTCTTGTCGTCCAATGTTTAACAAGACAGATTGCCGAAAAGGCGATCCGCTGTCAGCCATGACAATACCCGATATATGGGTGAATTTTGGATCAAGGCGCAGATTATTCAAATCTAGCAAACGCGCATTTTCTTGTTCAAGCTGAAGCGCAGCTTCGCGCCAACTTTTCATCTGTTGCAGTTCGCGACGCAGTTCTTGGTTTTGTTCATACAGCGCGGCGTAGCTTTGGAAATCACGCAACAAATTCGCAGCGCCTGTCAAGGGGGCCATCGCCCATGCAAAACTGGGCAGGTATTGATCAATCACATGTGATCGGAAACGTTCAACCCGTGGGCTGTCAATACGCCATACAATAAAAATCGCGAACAACACCATCACCAGGACAGCCGTAACAAGGCGTCTTATTGGCGTTGCATAATCTTCTTGCTTTCCACGATGTTGGGCCAAGTCTACCTCTTATCAGAGTGCACTTGCCTTAGCTGTCATAATCTATGGCGTGGCGCAGTTGTTTTTCATACTCTAACGCTTTGCCCGTTCCCATGGCAACGCAGTTTAGGCTTTCATCGGCAATCGAAACCGCCAGACCGGTTTGTTCGCGCAACGCAAGGTCAAGATCGCCCAACAATGCACCACCACCGGTTAGCATTACGCCGCGATCAACGATGTCAGCCGCCAAGTCGGGTGGCGTGACCTCGAGTGCGGTCATAACCGCTTCGCAAATCTGCTGAACGGGTTCAGATAAGGCTTCGGCAATTTGCGCTTGGGTGATTTCGATTTCCTTCGGAACGCCATTTAACAAATCGCGCCCGCGGATCATCATGGATGCGCCGCGGCCATCGTTTGGCATACGGGCTGTGCCGATGGATGTCTTGATACGTTCCGCTGTGCTTTCGCCGACCAACAGGTTCTGTTGCCGACGCAGATAGTTGATGATCGCTTCGTCCATGCGGTCACCCCCGACGCGCACAGAACGCGCATAAACGATGTCACCTAAAGACAAAACCGCGACTTCTGTTGTACCGCCGCCGATATCGACGACCATGTTGCCGGTGGGATCGGTGATGGGCATGCCCGCGCCAATGGCTGCCGCGATGGGTTCGGCAATCAAGCCTGCCTTGCGTGCACCCGCGGACAAAACAGATTGCCGGATGGCACGTTTTTCAACAGGCGTCGCACCGTGTGGAACACAAACGATGATCTTTGGCTTTGAAAATGTCGAACGCTTGTGAACCTTGCGGATAAAGTGTTTGATCATTTCTTCGGCAACATCAAAATCGGCGATCACACCGTCGCGCATCGGGCGAATGGCTTCGATCGAACCAGGTGTGCGGCCCAGCATCAATTTTGCATCTTCACCGACGGCCAAGACCTTTTTAACGCCGTCTTTGACGTGATAGGCAACAACAGAGGGTTCAGACAAAATCACGCCCCGACCCTTGACGTAAACAAGCGTATTCGCAGTTCCAAGGTCGATTGCCATGTCTTGCGAAAACATGCCTGTCAAAGATGATAGCCCAAACATAAATTTTGCCTCTGCCCGATAAAGTCCCACGAGTCACAGAAATTGCGACGCTATGAGACTTATAAGCTGCACTTTCGTTCAATGAAAGAGGTCATATGAAAAAACGAAACCACTTGGCGGAAACAAGCGAGTTGTCGCATTTTGACGCTCTTAGGTCGGCTGTGTTTCGCGTTTTTTGAACAAGATGTTAATTAGGCATCAAGCAAGTTCGCCGAAGGAGTCGGAATATGAAAACGCATGTAAAAGCGCTGGTTGTTGGCGGTGGCGCCGTTGGGACGTCAATCGCATACCATTTGGCGAAAGCTGGGTGGAAAGATGTGATGTTGTTGGAACGCGACGAATTGACGTCAGGGTCCACATGGCATGCCGCCGGTTTGTTGCCATTATTCAACATGTCCTATGCGACAACTCACATCCACAAGTATTCCGTCGACTTCTACAAAACGCTGGAAGAAGAAACAGGTCTGAACGCAGGTTTCTATATCGTGGGCAACCTTCGCATGGCTCAGACGCAAGAGCGCATGGATGAATACATGCTGTATTCTTCTGTTGCGGAAACGGCGGACGTCTATCATGAATTCCTGACACCAAACGAAATTAAAGAACGCTGGCCATTGGTGCGCACCGAAGATCTTAAGGGCGCACTGTATCACCCGCAAGACGGATATATCAACCCAGCTGACGTCACGATGGCGATGGCCAAAGGCGCACGTCAACGTGGCGTTTTGATCGAACGTAAATGGCAGGTCGACGGATACGAATGGACTGGATTCGAATGGAAAGTGACCTGTACAAAGATGGTCGAAAAGGGTGGCAACCTTGTTCAGTCTGACGAACAAATCGTTATCACCGCCGAACATGTTGTGACCGCGACGGGCAACCATGCACAGCGGACCGCAAAATTGTTGGGAATCAAAATTCCTGCGATCCCGGTTGAGCACCAATTCATCGTGACGGAACCCGATCCAATGTTGCAAGAATACCGTGCAAATGGCGGTATTGAACATCCTGTTTTGCGTGATGCTGATGCGAAATGGTATGTTCGCGAAGAACGCGGCGGTTGGATCCTTGGGCCATACGAACGCGGCGCACCTGCGCGATTTGAATATGGCGTTCCTGACAGCTTCCGCGCTGATCTATTCCCATTGGATCTGGAACGTATTGAAGAAGAATACATGTCCATGATCCACCGTGTTCCATCCACGGAAACTGTTGGTTTGAAAGACGATTTCAACGGGCCAATCTGCTATACTCCTGACGGAAACCCGTTGGTTGGTCCTGCGCCTGGTCTGCGCAACATGTGGCTGGCCGAAGGCTTTAGTTTTGGTATCACCGCGGCCGGTGGCACGGGATATTATCTTGCGCAGATGATGGTGAATGGCGAGGCCGAAATTGACATGGCCTCATTGGATCCAAAACGCTATGGCAGCTGGATGACCACGGAATACGCGGCGCGCAAGAACGAAGAATGCTATGAACATGTCTTTATTCTGCACCACCCAGACGAGGAACGCGAAGCGTGCCGTCCATTGCGCACATCCCCCGCGTACGACCGTCAAAAAGAGCGTGGCGCACAATTTGGTCAGGTCAACGGTTGGGAACGCCCCAACTATTTCGGGCCACTTGATGCGTCAGACAGCTTTGATCACGACAGCCGCAGCTTCCGTCGGGGTGCATGGTGGCAACATGCCGTGGACGAAGCCAAAGCGATTCGCGAAACCGCAGGTTTGATCGACGCCACAGCGTTTACCAAACACATGGTCAAAGGCCCAGGCGCAACCGCATTCTTGGATTGGTTTACCTGTAACAAATTGCCATCTGTCGGTCGCATCAACCTGACCTATGCGTTGACACCAGCGGGCACCACACGCACCGAATACACCATCGTGCGGACAGGCGAGAATGAATATTACCTGGTCTCAGCAGGGGCTTGGACCGATTACGACGCCGATTATCTGCGCAAGTGCGCCGAAGATAAGGCCGAGGAATTCGGGTATATCGAAATTCAAAACGTCACCACGCAATATGGCGTATTCGCCATCGCAGGGCCAAAATCACGCGATGTCTTGAAAGAGATCATCAAAGACTCAGACCCGGAAACCGCATTATCAAACAAGCGTTTCCCATGGTTGACATCACGCAAAATCGAATTGGGCATGTGCCCTGTCAATGCCATCCGCGTGGCCTATACTGGTGAATTGGGTTGGGAATTGCATCACCCGATTGAAATGCAGAATTACCTGTTCGATCAACTGATGCCTGCGTTGGAAAAACACGGTGGTAAATTGGTTGGTGCGCGTGCGCAAAACTGGTTGCGTCAGGAAAAATCGTACCGCGCATTCGGCACCGAATTGGGTCGTGACGCCACCCCATTAGAAGCGGACTTGCCACGCTTTGTTGACCTGTCCAAGGATTTCCAAGGCAAAGAGGCCATGGAAGCGCTGGGCATTCGCGCGAAATGTGTCACATTGTTGATTGATGGCCCATCGGACACAGACCCATGGGGCAAAGAAGCACTTTATGATATGGACGGCAATAAGGTCGGCCGTTTGACATCGGGTGGCTATTCTGTGGCGTTCGGCAAACAAATTGGCATGGGTTATGTCAAACCTGACCTGGCGGTGCCTGGCACAAAACTTCAGGTCAAAATGTTGCGTGAACTTTGGAACGCCGAAATCACAGTCGACAGCCCGTATGACCCGAAAAACGAAAAAATTCGCATCGACGGATAATCCCAAAATCCCCGCTTTGGCGGGGATTTTTTTTGATCTGTTTTGCGTCGGTATCACGTCGGTATAATGTCGGTGCAAATTACTGATATGTCCGACGTGTAAAATCAGCCGATCACTGGCGCAAACGCGTTTTTGAAAACGCTGTGTGCGTTTTCTGTAACAACTGGACCATGCGCCATGATCAGGTTTTGCACGTGCCATCGCGCGGCAATGCGATATGCATCCTCAAGATTGCTTCCCCGAAATCCCAACCGATATTTGCGTGGCATGGATGGCACCCGTTCGGTCATCAAATCCATGCGTGCAATCCAGCGTCTCCAGCCAGAATACCAATCCCGCGGCATGCTTTGTATGATGTCGGTCACAATGATCGTGTTGCTGGCGCGGTGGAAAAACACCACTTCGTCCGTGATCGTGTTCCGGAAAATCACCTGCTCGATTTGACCAGCCCATGCAATTGGCGCCTGATCTGATAAGTCCTGCGCAAATTTTAAATCTGGACGCTTGGCCTTTAACCGTGGCGCACACCACACCATCGCGTCAGGATACCGCGCGATCCAGTGCGACAGGTGCATGTGATGCAAATGGTTCGGGGCGACCAGATGCGCCACAGGCCCAAGCGCATCAATCTCATCGAAAACGGCGTCATTGCCCGCGATTGGGGACCAGACAAACAGTGTTTCATCGCTTAATTTTATGACAACCATGCGCGTCGGAAAATGAAACCCAAGTGCCGCCTTGTTTTTTTCACCATCAATTATGTAAATATTTTCTTTTAAATTGAGCATTATAAATAACTTTCCAGCAATATTAATGAGCGTATCAGAAAAAATTATTTTTAAAACGACGGAATTCAATTTAGTGCGCGTTATATATTCAGTTTTTCATATATAAAGGAAATGAAAATGAAAAATTCCATTCTTGCCGCTGCTGTTCTTGCCATCACATCCACCGCCGCCATGGCAGAGGGTAAACCAGGTGGGCATTTTATCGAAAATTGGGATTTGAACGCCGATGGTGTGGTCAGCATCGACGATTTGACCGAACGCCGCACTGACATTTTCACGACCTTTGACGCGAACGAAGATGACGTGATTGATGCCGCCGAATACCTTGATTTTGACGCGGCCCGTGCGGCAGATATGGCCGAAAACGCGGGCGGTGAGGGGCATGGCAAAGGCCCGATGAAGAAAATCCAAGACGCGATGTCATTGGGCTTTAACGATGCGAACAACGACGGCCAAGTGTCAAAACAGGAATTCATGGACGCCACAGCCGCAATGTTAGAGATGGCCGATCGCAATGGCGATGGCGTCATTTCCGGTGACGATTTCGGAAAACGTTAATGTGCCGTGGCGCAGGTACCGCGTTTTGAAATGACAAATGGGCGATCACATCGCCCCTTTTTGCGCTCTATCAGGACGTCTTACATCCAAATCGGTCTGATGCGGGCGCGTTGCAATTCGATCAACCCCATCTGGGTAAAGCCCACAAAGTTGGTTTCGACCGTATCTTTGCGCAGCGCGGCCTTTAACGCGCTTTCCAAAATTTTACGATCTTTCTTGGGCATCGGCGCAGGATCAATGACGATCTGACCGCCCAAACCGCGCATGCGCAGTTGGCGCCCCAAATCGCGGGCCATTGCGATATTTGCCTTTAACGCAGCGGCTGGCGACGTGTCGGCGCCGGTGTTTACGTCGATGCTCACGCAGGCGCGCGTTGGTTCGATGTAATAATGACCTTCGGCCATTTTGACGAACGGATTGGCCAAGGCTTCGATTTGGTCGATGATGTCATGGGTTTCAAAGCACCCTTCGGCGGTATCGATGTCGGCCGATTGGGTCCATTCACGCCATGCAAATTCATGGGGGCTGTCGGCGTCAACCAAGACTTCGGCGTCGCCGGCTTCGTCGGCCATCACGTTATTGGCTAAGTCCAACATGGCACGGGCGTCTTCGATGATGTCGTCGCTGTCGGCATCCGCGCATGAGGATCGTAAAATCATGCCGTGGTCGAATGTTCCAATGTCTTCGCGGATCACTTGGATCAATTCATCACGACGCTCATCGTCGTTAATCGATCGCGATACGTTCAAACCGGGGGCGTTCGGGGTCACGATGACATAGCGACTTTTGAACAGGATGCGGTTGGTGACCGGGATGGCTTTTCCCGCTTCGGCATAGCCTGAGACCTGAACCAACATCGTCTGCCCCGGGGACATGCCTTTGATCTGACGTAAGAATGCGTTTCCGTCCGGTGTTTTTAGGAATACGCCGCCCTGACCCTTGATCGGGCGATCAACAATGGCGCGGTAAACGGTGCCTGGTGACGGGGCATCCGTTTCAATGATGAAATCTTGCAAGATACCATTTTCAACCAAAGCGGCGGCTTCGCGGCCTTGGTAATGATCCAAAAGGATTTGGCGACCTTTCATAGGGTGTCCTCAAAAACTGTGATGCCTGCCGCGCGCAGTAACGTGGCGGTCTCAAAAACTGGCAATCCCATGATTGCTGAATAAGATCCCGACAGCCACGGAATGAATGCGGCGGCGGGGCCTTGAATGGCGTAACCACCCGCTTTGCCTTGCCAATCATTGGTGGCAAGATAGGCTGTGATTTCGGCGTCGGAAAGGGGTTTGAATTTTACCAAGCTAACCACATCGCGTTGCCAGATCTGGGATCCGCGGCGCACAGCAACCGCGGTGATCACGCGGTGTTTGCGACCCGACAACAGGGTCAGAAATTGCCTGGCTTGGGCTGCGTCATCGGGTTTGCCCATGATGCGACGACCAACAGCCACGGTGGTGTCACCGCATAGGCCCACTTCATCATCCGCAAGAACAAGCGTTTCAATTTTGGAACGCGTCACCCGATTGCAATAATCGCGTGGTTTTTCATGGGCAAGGGGTGTTTCATCCACATCAGGCGGGCGTACGTCACATTCATGCACGCCAATTTGCGCCAACAATTCCTTGCGGCGCGGGCTTGCGGATCCGAGGATAAGTTTCAACTTATTTGAAACGATAATTGATACGACCTTTGGTCAGGTCATAGGGGGTCATTTCGACCTGTACTTTGTCGCCTGCCAAAACGCGGATGCGGTTCTTACGCATCTTGCCTGCCGTATGTGCGATGATCTCATGGCCGTTCTCTAGCTCGACCCGAAACGTCGCATTTGGCAGGAGTTCCTTAACGACACCGGGAAATTCGAGCAATTCTTCCTTGGCCATAGTCTCTCCTTTACAAAACCTATCCCATGGTGGGACACGCTGCTATTGAACCTATTTTACGAGAAATTCAAGAACTGATTTTTCCCAGTGAGATGCGTGTTGCTGGTTCGCACCGTGTTTTTTGATCATCCCAATGCGCTCTGTTCAGGACAACACCGTTTTTTCGCACGTTCTGGATTTGATTTTGGTCAATTTCGGCGATGGTCCAACCCGCCTGGCCAATGTCGCCAAGTGCAAGGATGCCCGTGTCTGGAAACCCTAGGTCGGGCGGGCAAAAGATGCCACCTGCGCCCGCGGCTTCGTCGATGCCATAAAACCGCGGGTCATTTGACAAAAGCGATGACATGACGGCAACACATTGATTTTCCAAAGCGCGCGCCATGGCGCCGATGCGGACACGCCAATATCCCGCGACCGCTTCGGTACAAGAGGGGACCAATAAGATATCGACATCGCGCAAGGCTTGTCCCAACAACGGAAATTCACTGTCATAACAAATGAGCACACCCATTCGGCCAAGAGGCGTGTCAAAGACCTGTAACGGGTTGCCGCCATCGACAAACCATTCTTCGCGTTCAAAACGGGTCATGATTTGTTTGTCTTGCCATGCATAATCGCCGTTTGGGCAAAAAAGACCTGCGCGGTTGACATATCGACCGTCCAACCGTGCGGGGGCAGAGCCAGACAGCACAAAAACATTATGGGCCTTGGCCGCGTCTTGATGAATTTGTGCGATTTTATCGATATGTGTTGCAGAAAATTCCAAGGCCTCGGCGCGATCTGCGGCCAAGGCGGCACCACCAATGGACGATACCTCTAGCCCGGCATATTCAGGAAAGACACATAGGTTTGCCCCATCGCGCGCCGCGCTTTCCACCCAAGACATAATTTTGTCGCGATAGGCATCCCAAGATGTATGCCATGAGGCGGGATAGGCGCTTGCGGCAAGTTTCATGATGGTCTCCTTGGTTGGTTGGATTTTTATAACCTGTTCTGAAGACATAAAAAAGAGGGCCAAGGCCCTCTTTCCTATTGCATACTCTTTAACAGCGACTTTCGTCGCAACTCTTTAACAAATGCAAAAATTAATCACACAACCTATGTGGCCGAAGTACTTACCAATTAACGAGTCACAAACCACACCCTTTTTTGCCAAACTTTCGCCTGGTTGTAGAGGGCATCTAATGGTTAATTAAACTAATATTTTAGGATATAAAATATATCCTAAAATATTAGTTTAAGCGTGATCTTTTTGGTGCCGATAGAATGAGCGGCGAATTTTCGTCCATTTGTGAAAAGTCAATGTCTGGGTTCGCTTCGGGTGAGACAATCAAACATTTGCCAATATGCGTTTGCTTTTGCAAATCTGCATAGATCGATATGGTCCGTTCAAGGCCACCAAGACCTTCGGCATACATATAGGCCAGTACCGGCGGCATATCGTTTTGATTTATAAGAGCAATTGCTTGCTCTAGGTTTTCAGCATTGCACACGGTAATCGATAACTGGGCGAGCCTATCTTTGATCGCGGCGAGCCCTTCGCCCTGTCCGCCCATCACCAAAACCCATGTCCCACGGGTATAGGCTGTTCCCGTTTTCAAAATCTTAATTAATCGGTCTAATGACATTGACCCACACCTGAACACAACAAAACACAAGGTCACCCTGCCATATATTGCCCCAAAAACCCAAAGCGGGTTAGGACAATTTACGGAAATTTCGTATCTAATTTGTTGGTTTTGCCGTGTTTTTGTGAAAGGCGGGACAGCGGCTTGCTCCGAAAGAATTACAGCTTACTCAGGAGTGTCGCTTTGAGAATCGGTCCAAGGTATTCAACAATCTTGGTAACACCCTTGGCATTCGGGTGAATTCCGTCAGCTTGCATGTGCGCCCGCAATTCAGCGCTGCCCAGGTCATAATTCATGAGCGGTACAAAATAGCTTTCTATATAGGTTGCCCTGAATTCGTCTGCGAGTTCAGGAAAAATCGCGTTGAACTCAGTTTGGTATTCCGGCCCATAATTCGGTGGTGCAAGCATGCCCACCAAGACGATATCTTTCCCCTCGTCGCGCAGTATCTCAAGAATTCCGCGCAGATTTGTGCGGCTTGCATCTGGATTTATGCCCCGCAACATGTCGTTGCCCCCCAAGGCCACGATAACGGTTTGGATGTCATCATCCAATAACCACGCCACACGGTCCAATCCGCCGGCTGTTGTATCGCCCGATACCCCTGCATTGATGAATTCAACAGCAAGATCTTTAGTGTCAAACCACGCTTGTAATTGTGCGACCAATCCGTCGGGTTGCGGCAGGCCATACCCTTGGGTCAAGCTGTCGCCCAAAGCCATCACTTTGATAGGTTCGGCGGCGCTCGCGCTGCCAGAAAGCCCGAAAATCAAGATCAGCACCTTGCTCAGCGCGACAAAAACCCCATATGTCCTAGACATCGAAATCAGAAACATTGTTGGTCCTATGCTATCTCATCCACTTATCTTACTTAAGGACGTTGCGCTTTCTCTGCAAGGGAATGCAGGTCAGGTCGATATTCTGCGCAACATCTCGTTAGAGATTGGCGCAGGCGAAAGTGTTGGTTTGATTGGGCCATCTGGGTCCGGCAAATCATCACTGTTGATGCTAATGGGCGGGTTAGAGCGCGCGACGGGTGGTAAATTGCAGGTCGCAGGCAAGGACATCCGTGCGATGAACGAAGATATGCTGGCCCGTTTTCGTCGCGATCACATGGGGATTGTGTTTCAGTCCTTTCATCTGATTCCGACGATGACAGCCTTGGAAAATGTCGCGACACCGCTTGAATTGGCGGGGCACAAAGACGCTTTTGATCTTGCAAGGGCCGCGTTGGATCAGGTGGGTTTGGGCCATCGGATGTCGCATTATCCAGCACAAATGTCAGGGGGCGAACAACAACGTGTTGCTTTGGCGCGTGCTGTGGTTGCGCGGCCAAAGATTTTGTTGGCGGATGAGCCAACCGGAAATTTGGACGGTGTTAACGGTACGGCGATCATGGATCTGCTGTTTTCGTTACAAGATGAATATGGTGCGACCTTGGTGTTGGTGACCCACGATCCCACGCTTGCCGATCGGTGTGATCGATCCATCCGCTTGGTAGATGGCAAAATCGCGCAAGAGGTTGATCAATGAGAATAGCAATCAGGTTTGCCTTGCGTGAACTGCGCGCCGGCTTGGGCGGATTCCGCATTTTGATTGCCTGTCTTGCGCTGGGCGTCGCGGCCATCGCCGCCGTCGGTACGGTGCGCAGCGGCATCGAAAACGGGTTAAATCGCGAAGGTGCGGCGATCCTGGGTGGTGATGCTGAGGCTGAGTTTACCTATCGTCGTGCGGACGCCAACGAATTAGCTTGGCTCAGTAACATCGCCATCGAGGTGTCGGAAATTATCGATTTCCGTTCCATGTTGGTGGCCGAGGTCGACGGGCAAAAAGAACGCGCATTGACACAAATCAAAGCAATTGACAGTGCCTATCCTTTATATGGATCCCTAAGGCTGACCAGTGGTCAGGATGTGGCGGACGCGTTGCGACCTGTTGATGGTGTGGCGCGCGTTGTTGTTGAAAAGATACTGACCGATCAGATGGGTGTCGCAGTCGGTGATGTGGTCACCTTGGGGACACGTGATTATATTCTCTCTGATACCATCGCCTATATTCCAGACAGTGCGGGTGACGGGTTTGGCCTTGGCCCCCGTACCATTTTATACACTACCGACTTGGACGGGTCTGGTCTTTTGGCCGAGGGGACGTTGTTTTCATCAAAATATCGCCTCAAATTGCCACAAGGTACAGATCTCGTGGGTATCGGGGAGGCGGCTAAGGCATTTTTTGATGGCAAGGGTGTCCGTTGGCGGGATTCAACAAACGCAGCACCCGGGATTGAGCGGTTCGTCGACAGATTGGGATCGTTTCTGATCCTTGTCGGGCTGGCAGGTTTGGCAACAGGCGGTATCGGTGTTTCGGCTGCAGTGCGGTCCTATTTGGAACGCAAGGTGACCGTGATTGCCACGCTGCGCAGCTTGGGCGCAGAGAATGCGGTGATTTTTCAAACATATTTTCTCCAGATTGGTATTTTATCGTTGATGGGTATTGGGATCGGGTTAGCGCTTGGGATAGGGGCACCGATCTTGGCGGAACCTCTGATTGCGGCGTCCTTGCCGTTTCCGGTTGATATTTCTATTTATCCGCAACCAGTGTTCGAGGCGGTGATCTACGGTCTTTTGACCGCCGCGATCTTTACGCTTTGGCCATTGGCACGCGCCGAAAACATAAAAGCTGCAACTTTGTTCCGTAACATGTCTGAAACAGGATCGGTCCTGCCACGCTTTATATATATCATCGCGATTTTGATCTTGATTGCGGTGCTTTTGGCGGTTGCGGTTTGGTTCACGGGGTCGGCGCGGCTAACGTTGTGGACAGCGCTTGGTATATTTGGTGCGCTAGGGCTGTTGTTTTTGACCGCGCTTGGTGTCCGTGTGGCCGCACGATCGGTCACCCGTTACAGCCAGGGGCGTCCGGGGTTGCGTTGGGCATTGTCTGCTATGGGCGGGCGCAGTGAAAGCACAGCGTCAGTTATTTTAGCTATTGGTTTGGGGCTTTCGGTTTTGGCGGCAATGGGCCAAATCGATGGTAATCTGCGTCGTGCAATCGCCCAAGATTTGCCCGGCGTGGCGCCTGCGTATTTCTTTATCGACATTCAGAAATCGCAAATGCCCGCGTTTCGCGAGAAATTGAATGCGACACCAGAGGTGAAAAGATTTGACGAAGCACCGATGCTGCGCGGTGTCGTGAGCAAAATCAACGGACAAAATGCACTTGAGGTCGCGCCAGATCATTGGGTCATTCGCGGTGATCGTGGGTTGACCTATGCCTCAGCATTACCCGACCGTTATGAGGTCGTCGAAGGTGAATGGTGGGATGCCGATTATGATGGGCCCCCTTTGATCAGTTTTGCCCAAGAAGAGGCAAAAGAAATCGGGCTGACGATTGGGGATGAAATCACCGTCAACATTTTGGGCCGCGAAATTACAGGCACGATCAGCAATCTGCGCGATGTGGATTTTTCGACTGCGGGCATTGGATTTGTGATGACGTTTAACGAAAAGGCATTAAACAAAGCGCCGCACACTTTCATCGCGACGGTGTATTCGGATCCCGCCGCCGAGGTACAGCTGTTGCGCGATATTGCGGACGCGTTCCCGAATATTACCGCCATTCGGATTCGCGATGCGATTGAGCGTGTGTCGGCCGTCATGGGATCGATTGCATCGGCTGTCGCCTATGGTGCTGGGGCGACCTTGTTGACAGGGTTCTTGGTTTTGGTTGGATCGGCTGCGTCATCCCAACATAGCCGGAATTTTGAAGCGGCGGTGTTGAAAACATTAGGCGCCACGCGATCGCAAATCTTGATCAGCTTTGCGTCCCGATCAGCAATGATGGGTGCGGCTGCAGGC
>RFZH01000300.1 GCA_009920815.1 Paracoccaceae bacterium | reverse complement strand
CATTTTTGGGGGCCAGCGCTGTTCTATTACGCGCTGCGATTGCCAATCGTCGCAACGCCACTGCTTGACCTGCAACAATTACCAATTGCGTTTCGATTTTTAGGTTGATAGTACCGCGCTGAATATTCGTGGCGTGTTTCACTGGCACCCTGCAAATTTTTTTACCCCTTGATCAGGTGGTTTGCAGGACTGAACGAAAACGCCGGCAACAATTGGGTGGCACAAGGGGCCGCCCTCTTTTGTAGGGAAAGACAATTATGGCAATCAAACGTGTTGGTTTCGTTGGCTGGCGTGGCATGGTGGGATCGGTTCTTATGGACCGTATGCGAGAAGAAAACGACTTTGCACATATCGACGAAGCAGTGTTTTTCACGACATCCCAGACCGGTCAAATGGGTCCTGATATGGGAAATGGTGCCGCACCGTTACAAGATGCAAACGACATCAACGCGCTTAAATCAATGGACGCGATTGTAACCTGTCAAGGTGGCGATTACACCAAATCCGTTTTCCCCGCCTTGCGCGCCGCTGGCTGGACAGGATACTGGATTGATGCAGCGTCTGCATTACGGATGGATCAAGATGCCACAATTATCCTGGATCCGGTCAACCGCAACGTTATCGATGCAGCACTGGTCGCTGGTAAAAAAGATTTCATCGGCGGTAACTGTACCGTGAGTTTGATGCTTATGGGATTGGGCGGATTATTCCAGAATGATCTTGTGGAATGGGCAACTTCCATGACGTATCAAGCGGCGTCGGGCGCTGGTGCGCAAAACATGCGTGAATTATTGAACCAAATGGGCGGATTGCGCGATGGGGTTGCTGATCTTTTGGCTACGCCGTCGTCTGCAATTTTGGACATTGACCGTATTGTTACGGATACAATGCGCTCTGATGCGTTTCCTACGGACAAATTTGGTGCCCCCCTCGCAGGCAGTCTTATCCCTTGGATCGATGTAGCATTGGATAATGGACAATCCAAAGAAGAGTGGAAAGCAGTCGTCGAAACCAACAAAATTTTAGGCCGCTCTGAAAATCCTGTTCCAATCGACGGCACCTGTGTTCGTATTGGCGCAATGCGTTGCCACAGTCAGGCGTTGACCATCAAGTTGAAACGTGATGTTCCAATTGATGAGCTAACTGCGATGATTGACCAAGCGAACCAATGGTCGAAAGTCGTTCCAAATGATCGTGCCACAACAGTGACCGAGCTAAGCCCCGCAAAGGTGACCGGCACATTAACCATTCCCGTCGGGCGCCTGCGCAAAATGAATTTGGGTAATGAATATTTGAACGCCTTTACAGTCGGCGATCAACTGTTATGGGGCGCAGCCGAACCGCTGCGCCGTATGTTGCGAATACTGATTGAACAATAACATCAGAATATTAAAAGTGGGCGATCCTTTTGGGTCGCCTTTTTTTATATAAAAAAACCGCTACGCGTTAGGACGCGCAGCGGTTAAAGAATTGTGTGACATGCGGTCTTGGGGATAAGGCGGATCCCCTAGGGTCGAGGGACAGACCAACGCAGGGACATGCGTTCATGCACACAAAGGCAGACACAAGATGGATTAGAACAATCCGGGTAAGTGCAGTCCGCCAATCAACATCACAACCAATGACAATGCCCCGACCATATCTTGTAGAAAGTTATGTGGTGCGAGACGAATAACTGATTTGATCTCTTTTGACATTTCCACAACTCCTCATTTTGTTGCTACTTTGTTCTCATATTATTAACCCCGTGTAAAGAACTTTATAAGAACATTTGCGAACTATTGGCGAAAAATACAGTTAACCCACTGATATTAAACGAATAGATTTTTCTTGTTCCATTAACCATAACAGAACGCGCGCGGCCTCACCTCTGGTGGAATTAAGCATTGGATCAATACTTAGCAAATGCCGAGCATCTTTTTGCGCGACGGCCATCAGTCCAGACATTGATTCCAAATCTGCGATCCTAAACCGTGGCAAACCCGATTGCGCGGTTCCGATCAAATCGCCAGCTCCGCGCATTTCCAAATCGGTTTGGGCGATCACAAACCCGTCTTCGGTGTCACGTAA
>RFZH01000299.1 GCA_009920815.1 Paracoccaceae bacterium | reverse complement strand
ACCGATGCAAACGCCGGATGCGTGGGATGCAACCATCGCCGCGATCGAAGAAAATGACACCCATACCCGTGGTATCGTTGTGCTGGGTCTGGGGGAATCCGAGGATGTCTTGGCCCGCAGCTTTGCGGTTGCGGCACGCTATCCATTGGTCAAAGGGTTTGCCGTTGGGCGGACAATCTTTGCTGACGCGGCGGCATCTTTCATGAAGGGCAATATTTCTGATGACGCGGCTATCGCGGATATGGCAGAAAAATACACGAAACTTTGCACGCTGTGGGACAACGCGCGTGCGAACGCTAAGGGAGAGTGACAATGGCGACCATTCGGTTAACCGCCGCGCAGGCGATGGTGAAATACATCAATGCGCAATTAAACGAAGACGGCGTTCCCTTTATCGCGGGGTGTTGGGCCATTTTCGGTCACGGCAACGTCGCAGGTCTGGGCGAGGCGTTAAAGGCCCAAGAGGACACATTCCAAACCTATCGCGGCCATAATGAACAAACCATGGCCCATGCGGCGATTGCCTATTCCAAACAGTTGGGGCGCAAGCGCACGATGATGGTCACATCCTCAATCGGGCCGGGGGCCACGAATATGGTCACCGCCGCGGCGTTGGCGCATGTGAACCGCATCCCTGTGTTGTTTGTCCCCGGCGATGTCTTTGCCACACGTGGGCCAGACCCCGTTTTGCAACAGATCGAAGATTTCGGCGACGGGACGACGTCGGTCAATGATTGTTTCCGCCCTGTCAGCCGTTATTTCGACCGTATCACGCGGCCCGAACATCTGTTGACGGCATTGCCACGCGCCTTTGCCACCATGACCGATCCGGCGCAGTGTGGCCCTGTGACCCTGTCGTTTTGCCAAGATATTCAGGCGCATGCCTATGATTATCCTGCGTCGTTCTTTGAACCTAAGGTCTGGCGCTTCCGCCGCACCCCCGCAGACCCCGTTGAAATTGACGCGGTCGCGGCCCTGTTAAAGACGGCCAAAAACCCCGTGATCGTTGCGGGCGGTGGTGTGCATTATTCAGGCGCGACCGATGCCTTGGCCAAATTTGCCACCGACCTGAACATTCCTGTCGTGGAAACCCAAGCGGGTAAATCGGTGTTGCCATGGGATCATCCGTTGAACCTTGGCCCTGTCGGGGTGACAGGGGGCGAACCCGCCAACACCGCCTGTGCCGAGGCTGATGTGGTTTTGGGCATCGGCACACGGTTCCAAGATTTCACAACCGGATCATGGGCCTTGTTTAAAAATGCAGATCGGACTTTGGTCAGCCTTAACGTGAATGCTTATGACGCGGTCAAACATGGTGCAATGCCAGTGATGGCCGATGCCTTGGTCGGGATGCAGGCCTTGCAAGCGGCGGTTGGCGGATACACCGCCCCCGCGCGCGATACCGCGGCGTTAAAATCCGATTGGTTTGCCAAGGTTGATCCTCTGACAGACGCGCCAAAGGATGCCAATGCCTTGCCAACGGACCAACATGTGATCGGCGCGGTTCAACGCGCGGCAGGCGAAGAAACCGTTGTCATGTGCGCCGCAGGGACCATGCCGGGCGAATTGCACAAACTGTGGAAAGCGGGCAAACCGATGTCATACCACATGGAATACGGCTTTAGCTGCATGGGATATGAAATCGCCGGTGCCTTGGGCATCAAAATGGCGCAACCCGAACGGGATGTCATTTGTTTTGCCGGTGATGGCACCTATATGATGGCGAATTCCGAAATGGCCACGGCGGCGATGATGGGCATCGGCTTTACCGTTGTGATCACTGATAACCGCGGCTTTGGCTGTATCAACCGGCTGCAAATGGGCACGGGCGGGGCAGAGTTTAACAACCTGTTAAAGGACGCCTATCACGTGAACCCCAGCGCGATTGATTTCGCCGCGCATGCCGCATCCATGGGCGCAACGGCGGTGCATGTAGGGTCTGTGGCCGAGCTTGAAGATCATCTGGCCCGCGCTAAAGGGGCAACCAAACCCTATGTCATCGTGATCGACACTGACCCGTATCCGTCAACCCCGCATGGCGGGCATTGGTGGGAAGTGGCCGTCCCCGAA
>RFZH01000298.1 GCA_009920815.1 Paracoccaceae bacterium | reverse complement strand
TTACTTGATCAAGGTAGGATCGGCCCCATAATGGATAGCGAATTCGACTTAGCCGAAGCATCCAAAGCCCATGCCCGTATGGAAACAAGTACGCATATCGGTAAAATTGTCCTAAAGGTAAGCGGATAACACCAGAGCACAAGTGTAAATATATCACAATATCAGACGAGGAAATAATGAATAAAACAGTCATCATTAACGAATTCGGCGGATCCGATAAATTAACAATCCAGGACATGCCCGTCGGCGATCCTGGGCCCGGCCAAGTTCGCATTGCGCACAAAGCCTGTGGTTTGAATTTCATCGACGTGTATCAGCGCACTGGCTTATATCCACTAAACCTTCCTCATGCATTGGGAATGGAAGCGGCAGGCGTGATTGAGGCAGTCGGTGAGGGTGTAACCCATCTTAAGGTCGGCGACCGCGCAGCCTATGCGTCGATGCCTCCGGGGGGATATTGCGAACGGCGCGTTATGCCCGCCGCCCAGGTATGCCCCCTGCCCGACGGCATATCGTTCGAAGAAGGTGCGGCAATGATGCTAAAAGGGTTGACCGTTCAATATCTATTCCATCGCACAACGCCACTTAAACGAGGCGACACAGTACTGTTTCATGCCGCAGCAGGTGGCGTTGGCCTGATTGCATGCCAATGGGCGAAATCCGAAGGCATTACATTGATTGGCACTGCGGGTTCAGACGACAAATGTCAGTTGGCATTGGACCATGGCGCTGCACATTGCATCAACTACAATACCGAGGATTTTGTTGCAAAGGTCCGGGAATTAACCGATGGAAAAGGCGTTGATGTTGTCATGGACTCGGTCGGCGCATCCACATTTGAAGGGTCAATGGATTGTCTGAAACCATTAGGTATGATGATCACGTTTGGCAATGCATCTGGTCCGGTTCCGGCCTTTAACCCCGCAATCTTGGGACAAAAAGGATCGTTGAAAATCACGCGCCCGACCTTGTTCACGCATATCGCAGATCATGACACGTGTCAGGAAATGGCACAGCATTTGTTTGGCAAAGTGCAAGCTGGGGACGTCAAAATCCGCATCGATCAACGATTTGACCTTGATGATATCGCGGCCGCACACGATGCCTTAGAAACACGCAAAACCACGGGATCAACGATCCTAACAGTGTAATCCACTTGGGGGCGTCGTTGTGCCCCCAAATTTTGACAGGTTCATCATGGAATGGCGCGATACAGGCATTGTTCTAGCCACCCGAAAATTCGGTGAAACTTCGGTCATTCTTGACACACTTACGCAAAACCATGGCCGTCATAGCGGCGTGGTGCGTGGCGGGACATCACGAAAATATCGCCCTATGTTGCAAGCAGGCAGCATAATAGATGTGACCTGGCGGGCGCGTCTGGATGATCATCTAGGTAGCTTTCGGGTCGACCTTGTAAAATCTCGGTCGTGGGCGATCGAGGACCGCACAGCCCTTGCCGCGCTGAGCGCCATCACAACCCTTTTGTTGCGCGTGTTACCTGAGCGCGATCCCGCGGCAGAGCTCTATGACCTGACCAATGTTGTGTTAGAAACGCTCGCCATCCCAGACGCATTGGCTGTTGGGTATTTTCATTGGGAAATGTTTATCCTGTCACATCTTGGCTTTGGCCTAGATCTGTCACAATGTGCTGTCACAGGGCAGACGCAAGACCTGGTCTATGTTTCGCCAAAATCTGGCCGTGCTGTATCGCATCATGGCGCAGGTGAATGGGCGGATAAATTGTTGCCATTGCCCAACATTGCAAAGGGATTCGGAGCAAGCGTGTCCGACGCGATCGAGGGGCTGAAACTCACCCAGTTTTTTTTAGAAACGCGTGTTGTGCCCGATCTAGGGTTAGAGAGTTTGCCGCAATCGCGCCAACGCTTTATCGAAACCTTGGAAAAACTAACCACAAACAGTAATCGCATATGAATTATCGACTTTTTTTGCTAAACCCTCTGGACACGGACAAAACTTCATCATAGTAAACGCTCACCCACAACATATACGTTGTCCAGTGCCTGGGTAGCTCAGGGGTAGAGCAGTGGATTGAAAATCCTCGTGTCGGTGGTTCGATTCCGCCCC
>RFZH01000297.1 GCA_009920815.1 Paracoccaceae bacterium | reverse complement strand
GTTGATTTTCTTGCGGCCTTGTTCACCCTCTTTTTTCAACTGCTCAAGCGCAGGAACCGAGGCAGCCGCCAATTGAATGATAATCGACGCAGTGATGTATGGCATGATGCCCAATGCAAAGATGCCCATGCGACCCAGCGCACCACCCGTAAACATCGTCAGCATACCGCCGATGCCCGTTTGGGCCTGCGTCATGAATTCGCGCAGAGCAGCGCCATCGATCCCCGGAACAGGGATAAATGTACCCAAGCGATAAACGATCAACAAACCAAGGGTGAATAAAATACGATTGCGAAGCTCGGTCGCCTTGCCCAATGCCGCCCAGCTGGTGTTTGCGGCCATTTGTTCTACTGCGGATACCATATGGATCTCTCTTAATCAAAACGCCGCCAAGAGCGTTTCCCAAGCTCTGGCGGCGTTATTTAGGAAAACTAAGTTCTATGTAAGCGGGCATCGTGCCGCACACAAGATCTTATTCGGCTGCGGCCGCCAAAGTTGTCAAAGTACCGCCTGCTTTTTCAACAGCATCAACTGCTGATTTTGAGGCACCAGTAACATTTATTGTCACTTTGGATTTGATATCACCTTTCGCAAGAACGCGGATACCGTCCAACTTGCGACGGACCAAACCGGATGCAACCAATGCGTCTTCGTTGATCTCTGCTTTTGCGTCCAATTTGCCTGCTTCGATGAATTTTTCGATCAGACCAAGGTTCACAACTGCGAATTTCTTTTGATTTGGCTTGTTGAAACCACGTTTTGGCAAACGTTGGTACAATGGCATTTGGCCGCCTTCGTAACCGTTGATTGCAACGCCTGAGCGTGATTTTTGACCTTTGATACCACGGCCGGCGGTTTTACCCTTGCCAGAGCCTGGACCACGTGCAACGCGTTTCTTTTTGCGTGAGGCGCCTTCATTATCGCGCAATTCATGTAATTTCATGTCGCTTCTCCTTCACCGGAACTACCCCCCGATGTGCGACGAAAGGGGTAAACACGGCATTGTTTCGATTCTTGTGGGACTACCACCTGCGCCGTATACCCGCCCGCCTCAATGCGCGCAAGCAAAAACCTTAGCGGACAGACGTCCGCCGCGTACCCACTTTTGCCCAACGTCGCGCCCATGCCATACCCGCTAAATATGTCAGGACGAATAGAATTAAGAACACTCCAAATGACACAACAGACGCTTTATCGCTTTGGTACACGAATTGCGCAGTTACGATAGGTGTGGCCGCCATAGGCAAAATTATCATTGTGGCCAGAGGATTGGACCAATTGCGCTTTTTCTTGCCAAAAAACACAATCTCTAAACCACGCATCACGAGTTGGTGAAAGTGAAGCCGATCGGGCTGATCAAGCCGCCGTCCGGTTCGCAGTCGACGATAAATCGCGAATAACATATCCATGACTGGCCAAAAGAAGAAAAGCATTACAGAGAAAGGTGCGATTTCGGGATTCCGAGAAATCAATAAAATCCCAATCCAAGTCAAGACATGCCCCATGGAATAAGCACCCGCATCACCCAGAAAGATTTTACCGAACGGGAAATTAAATATGAATAGGCCGGCAACACTGGATAGGACGACACCGCACATCATCAGAATACTATAATCTTCGACACTATATGCTAAACCTGCAAGCCCGAGGGAAATCATCATGGATACGCCCATCGAAAGGCCGTTCAAACCGTCTATTAAATTTATCGAGTGCGAAATCCCACCTGTTAATACAATTGTAAAGACAAGCGAACCAAAGGTTCCATAGGTCATAAACCACAAATACGATAAACCAACATCTGTGACCCAGGTTTGAAAAACAAGTATTGCAAGAACCGCCGAAATAAAAGACAGAATCAGGCGTTTTGTTCAACTGACGTCGAACCCCATGTCCTCCCCAAAGCCACCAAGAAAAACTGGGATTGTTGATATTCCCAACAGCATTGTCAGGTCAAACACGTCCACAGGTAAGAACAACATTCCGACAATGTAGCCGATGACCAAGCTCAAACCGCCCACCCGCGGTGTTGGAATTATATGTGATGACTGCCGCGCACTCATGTTTCGCGACTTAGCTGTCATATGCATATGAAGCGGTTT
>RFZH01000296.1 GCA_009920815.1 Paracoccaceae bacterium | reverse complement strand
TCAAAACTGGGGAAATCGTGATTTTTACCCACGCATTGCGCCTGACCATTCGCCTGCTGAGGTGATGGAGGCTTTTGTGGCGCAGTTTTATGACACCAAAGAGCCGCCTCGACAGCTTATCTTGTCGCACGATATAGACAATGCGGATCTCGTCCAAGAGATGCTAAGCGAAAAAGTGGGACGCAAAGTTGATATCGTTGTCCCACAGCGCGGTGAAAAACTGGAACTTGTGTCGGGTGCGATGCGCAACGCAAAGGAAAGTCTTGCACGCCGGATGTCCGAAAGCGCTACACAGGCTAAGTTGTTACGAGGCCTTGCAGAGGCATTTGATCTGGACGCGCCTCCAAATCGGATCGAGGTTTACGATAACTCGCACATCCAAGGATCAAACGCCGTCGGCGGTATGATCGTTGCGGGGCCAGAAGGATTCATGAAAAACCAATATCGCAAATTCAATATCAAAGGTGATGATATTACACCAGGCGATGACTTTGGCATGATGAAAGAAGTCCTCATGCGTCGATTTTCACGACTATTAAAAGAGGATCCAGAACGACAGTCAACGGCGTGGCCTGATCTTTTATTGATAGACGGCGGGGCAGGGCAGGTTTCTGCGGTTGCTGAAATCCTAAAGGAGCTGGGCGTCGATGATATTGCAATGCTTGGTGTGGCAAAGGGCATTGATCGCGACCACGGAAAAGAAGAATTTTACGTGACGGGCAAGCCTGTCTTTGCCTTGCAACGTAATGACCCAGTTTTGTATTTCATCCAGCGATTGCGCGATGAAGCACACCGTTTTGCGATCGGCACACATCGAGCAAAACGTGCAAAAGCTTTTGTTGCAAATCCACTTGATGAAATTACGGGCGTAGGTGCCGCGCGAAAACGTGCATTATTGGCGCATTTTGGATCAGCAAAGGCCGTGAGCCGTGCGAACTTGGCCGATTTAAAGGCCGTTGATGGCGTATCAGGCGCATTAGCAGAAAAAATATATGACTTTTTTCATGATAAAACTTAGCGTTGATATAATTCCCGCCAGGTTGGCTTGACGTCTTTGGCTGCAGGTTTTGCGTGATATACACCGCGCGCAATTGAACGGGCAACGCAAACGCTTGCACTGTGGCAGAGCATTGCAAATTCGATGTTGTCCGCGGGTTCTGGCCTGCGACGCGTTGAGATAGCGAAAATTAAATCTCCGTCGAATGGCAGATGTGATGGAACTATTGCACGTGCAATACCATCGTGCGCCGCCGTTGCTAGTCTTTTCAATTGTGCTTTGTTCAGTGCAAGATCGGTTGCCACAATCCCGATTGTTGTATTTTGAAGCGGGGCAAGGTGCGCAAGCTTGCTTCTGCTTATCTCATTTATTGGATGACTGCTGGTCACTGGACCTAGTCTGCCGAATTCTGTACCAATTTCAAAGGGCGCTGCCCAGAATTTACCCGATGTATCAATCACGTTGCCGATTGGGTTTGCAGCCATCATGGCTCCGACATTTCCCCCGCTAGGCAACTTGATTGACGCGGATCCCAGCCCACCTTTTATTTGACCACTCAGTGCCCCTGCGCCTGCGCCAATTGTCCCTAGATCAAAATCTAGCCCGCGCGCGTCATATGCTGCAGAGCCCATGGTTTGATATGTATTGGCGGCCCAATCTTTGTTCCCACCGTTGCTAAGATCAAACAATATTGCGGTCGGGACGATGGGCACTGTCATTTGCCCAACACGGAACCCGCGGCCGATGTTGCGCAGTCGCTCACTGACGCCAGTGGCCGCATCCAGTCCAAAGGCCGACCCTCCGGAAAGAACAATTGCATCGATCTCGGACACGGTTTTATCGGGCTCAAGTAAATCCGTGTCGCGCGTCCCGGGTGCGCCACCCATTACCATGTAAGAGGCATTGAATGGGGTATTTGCGGTCAGAACACTAACGCCCGACTTGATATCATCATCTTGTGCATGGCCAACCAATATGCCGTCAACATCTGTGATTAGGTTTTTTGGTCCCGTTTCCATGTTTCGTCATTCCTTTTTTAAGAATGACCTAGACTAGGTTACTTTAGTCCCAGAGTGTCAAGCAATATGAGTTTATCTGTAGA
>RFZH01000295.1 GCA_009920815.1 Paracoccaceae bacterium | reverse complement strand
CACAAAGCTTTCGTTGAAGGTATCCAAAAACTCCATCGGGCCGTTCAGCGCTTCAAGTGCTGCCCATTGCGAAATGGTGCAAGGATTTGATGTGGATTGGCTTTGTACTTTGCGCATGGCATCGATTATGGGCTTTGGCCCGCCCGCATATCCAATGCGCCACCCTGTCATAGCATAGGCTTTGGATACACCGTTGCACGTCAATGTGCGATCATAAAGGTGGGGTTCGACCTGTGCGGGGGTTGCAAATTCAAACCCGTCATAGACCAAATGTTCATACATATCGTCCGACATGACATAGACATGATCATGCTCGACCAAAACATCGGTTAACGATTTTAGCTGATCATGGGTATAGGCCGCGCCCGTTGGGTTTGAAGGCGAATTGAAGATGAACCATTTTGTGCGCGGTGTGATCGCTTTTCGCAGATCCTCTGCATCCAAGCGGTAATCGTTTTCCGCCGTTGTCGGCACGATGACGGGCGTGCCGCCAGCCAAAGCCACCATGTCGGGATAAGACACCCAATAGGGGGCCGGAATGATGACTTCATCACCAGGATTGATCGTTGCAATCAACGCATTGAATAGGATCTGTTTGCCGCCCGTGCCGACCGAAATCTGGTTCGGCTGATAGCTCAGGCCATTTTCGCGTTCAAATTTGTCACAGATGGCGCGTTTCAAAATCGCCATGCCGTCGGGATCGGTATATTTCGTTTTCCCGTCGGTGATGGCTGCTATTGCGGCGGCTTTGATATGTTCGGGGGTGTCAAAATCAGGTTCCCCTGCACTCAGTGATATAACATCACGCCCTTGATCGCGCAGCTGGGTGGCAAGTGCAGACATGGCGATTGTGGGGGATGGTTTAAAGCGTGAAAGAGCGTCCGAGAATTGCATGACAGCCACCGATTTGAAACTTGGTGCATAATGTCATAGGCTTGGGTTTTGAAAACTACAACAGGAAACGATTGGTTTAATGCAAGATAACGACTTTGATTGGTATGGCCCTGAAACTTCAACATTTGGTGATCGTTTGGCGGCGGCGCGCGAACAGGCGGGCATGACGCAGGCGCAATTGGCCAAACGTTTGGGTGTAAAGGCATCCACATTGCGTGCTTGGGAAAACGATATGTCCGAACCGCGCGCTAATCGACTGTCAATGTTGAGCGGTCTTTTGAACGTATCCCTGCCATGGATGTTGACGGGGAAGGGTGACGGCATCGCCTCGCCCGAGGATGAAAATCAGATCCCTGCTGACATCAGCGACATTTTACTTGAAATTCGTGACCTAAAGGCTTCAATGGTGACAACCGCCGACAAATTGGGTCGGCTTGAGAAAAATCTGCGTCAAAAATTAAAGGAAATTTGATGACTGAGTCGATTGATCACAAACGCAAGCGGTTGAAAATGCGATCTATGCGGCGTGGGATCAAGGAAATGGATTTAATTCTTATCCGATATAGTGATCTTTACCTGGCTACGATGTCCGAGGCGGCATTAGACCACTATGATGCACTTTTATCCGAAAACGACCAAGATTTGTATCAATGGTGCTCGGGCCAAGTTGCCCCGAAGGCGGAATTTGCTGATGTGATTGATCATATCAAGCAGATGATTGAAACAGAAAACGGTGTTGCGTAGCGCTTAACGATATATTCGCAAATTTAGGTCACCTTGTTTCAAACTTGATTGACGAGGTGACCCATGAACGAATATTCATCCTTTCCCCATTTGGGCAAACATGCCGTAATGGACGTCTATTTAGACGCGCTGGCCTTGGTTGAACGGCTGCATCGCTTGTTGTTGGATGTGATCAAAGACGAATTTGAACGTCTGGGTATTTTGGAAATTAATGCGGTTCAAGCGTTGCTGTTGTTCAATATCGGCGAACAAGAGGTCACAGCGGGTGAATTAAAGTCCCGCGGATATTATCAAGGTAGCAATGTCAGCTATAATTTAAAGAAATTGGTTGAATTGGGCTATATGCATCACCAGCGGTGTGAGGTGGATCGCCGGTCTGTTCGTGTCAAGCTGACACCAAAGGGGCGCGATGTGCGCCAAACGTTGCAACGTCTGTTCAACGGTCATTCTGAGAAAATGCTAAAAGTGCCTGGCTTGGATGAG
>RFZH01000294.1 GCA_009920815.1 Paracoccaceae bacterium | reverse complement strand
GAGGACGGCAACATCGCGACAGGCCAATCCGCCGACACTGATACCGTTGTCGCCAGCGCCAAAGCCTATCTTAACGCATTGAACCGTTTGTACGTCCGCCGTGGCCGTACAGGCGAAGACAAGCGCGAGATCAATTATAAAGACGTCTCTTGAAAATAGATCGGGGCGCGAAAATGTCGCGCCCCACTTTTTAGATTTATTCTAAAAAGCGCTTGAATTCCCATCGGCCTCCAAACATATAAAGTTTTATGAATATATTAAAGGAGATCCCAGATGGGCCTACGCATTAACGACATCGTTCCAAACTTTACCGCCGAAACAGATCACGGGACAATCACGTTCCACGATTGGATTGGTGGCAGCTGGGCAATCCTTTTCTCACACCCAAAGGATTACACCCCCGTCTGTACGACCGAATTCGGTGCCGTGGCGCAATTGGCCGCAGAATGGGAAAAGCGCAATACCAAAGTGATTGGCCTATCCGTTGACAGCGTCGCAGAACATCATGGATGGAAAAAAGACATCGAAGCTTTTGCCGGTGCCGCCGCAACTTTCCCAATCATTGGCGACAAGGATTTGGCCGTCTCAAAACAGTTCGATATGCTGCCCGCCGACGCCTATTTGCCGGATGGTCGCACCGCCGCCGACAGCGCCTCTGTACGGTCTGTGTTTATCATCAGCCCCGATAAAAAAGTACAACTGATTATGACATACCCAATGTCGGTTGGTCGTAACTTTGCCGAAGTGCTGCGCGCGCTGGACGGTTTGCAAGCCACTTTCGGCGCCCCGATCGCAACGCCTGCAAACTGGACCGTGGGCCAAGATGTGATTGTTGCGCTGTCCTTGAACGACGAACAAGCGCGTGAAAAATTTGGTGATATCGACATCAAATTGCCATACCTGCGCACCACGGCGCACAAAGCGTAAAACAGTGAAAGGCGCCCAAGCGGCGCCTTTATTATAATATTGCAGGACGCAACACCGCAGCAACCGCATCCCATGCACTCTGTGATGCTGCACTCAACAGATACCCTGTTTCGCGCGAGGCATTATAAGGGGCGCCATCGTCCAGAAATGCCGAAACGCCCCCAGCTTTCCCACAGGCTAAAACACCGGCAGCATGGTCCCATGGGTTCAACGTCGATGACAGGCAGAAATCGGCATTCGCTTGGGCCAGAATTCGATATTCGTGGCATGAACATCGCAACACGGTTGTGCGCATGAATTCTGGTAGGACTGGCGCTAGTTTATGCTGAACCTCTTTGGGCATCAAACCAAAATGGATATAGCCTGACATCTGGCCAATATCTGTGATCTGCGACGTAGCCAAGGCAGTGGCCTGACCAGATTTACGCACCATACGGGTCGGGGCGTCGGTTTCATCGGCAATCACATAGTCATCCATAATCGGATCGTAAAGCAGCCCAAAAATTGGCGTCCCATAGCGCAAAACAGATAAGATCACTCCAAACAATGGGATACCTTTCGCGTAATTCCACGTGCCATCAATCGGATCGATGACAAAGGCAAAGGCGTGTTCTGCCATCCTCTGACGCAAGCCGCCATCTTTGGCAACCGCCTCTTCGCCCACGACCATGGCATCCGGGAACAACCGCCGTAGTCCCCGCGTGATCATTGCCTCGCTCGCCAAATCAGCTTCGGTCACCAAATCATCGGGGCGCGATTTCGCTTCGATTTGCGATTGGGATAGATTTTGAAACCGTGGCAAAATTTCCGCTTTTGCAGCACGGCGCACCAGATTTACAATCTGGGCCTGTTGCGCTGCGGATAACGTCTGGGCGGCGACGGGTAAATGGGTGCTCACGTCCTAAGCTTTCTTTTTGAATAATGCTCCCAGCTTAGCCTCAAGCTGGGGACAATTCTATTCTCGTGTACGCAAGATTTGCGCAGGTGCTGCATTCAGGGCACGTAACGCAAAGCCGAGGTTCGCGAGCAAATTTGCAATCACACCGCCGCAGACGACTGCCAATGCATTTGACCAAATGACAGAAAATATAAACAATTACTACGATGGGCTACTACAAGAAGACTTATATCAAGTGCAATCAGCGTACGAGTACGGTTTTAGCTTATCAGAGAAACTATTACGGGTTAAAAAACAACGTATG
>RFZH01000293.1 GCA_009920815.1 Paracoccaceae bacterium | reverse complement strand
ATCGCAGAAGCCAACAAATTGGGCATTCCAGTTGTTGCCGTGGTTGACACCAACTGTTCACCTGATGGCGTTGATTACATCATCCCAGGCAACGACGACGCGGCACGCGCGATTGCTTTGTACTGTGACCTCGTCAGCCGCTCGGCGCTGGACGGCATGTCTGCACAAATGGGTGCAGCCGGCGTTGACATCGGTGCCATGGAAGAGCTGCCCGAAGAGGCTGCAGCAGACGCAAACGCGGACGCATAAGACATAAACCATTCTTAAAGTTGCGGGGTTGAATGGCCCCGCAAAACTTTTTCTCGAACTCTCAAAGGATCTTACTATGGCGATTACAGCTGCAATGGTAAAAGAACTGCGCGAAACAACCGGCGCAGGCATGATGGACGCGAAAAAAGCGTTGACTGAAACTGACGGCGATTTCGAAGCGGCCATCGACTGGCTGCGCACCAAAGGTTTGGCAAAAGCGGCCAAGAAATCTGACCGCATCGCGGCCGAAGGTCTGGTTGCTGTTGCCGTAAATGGCGGCACAGGTGTGGCGTTGGAAGTCAACTCAGAAACAGACTTCGTTGCGAAAAACGCAGATTTCCAAGCAATGGTTGCATCTTTCGCGACAGCAGCTTTGACTGTTGACAGCGTCGATGCATTGGCGGGCGCAACAGTTGACGGCAAAACAGTCAAAGATATCTTGACCGACAAAATCGCAACAATCGGCGAAAACATGAACCTACGCCGCATCGCGAAAATCGAAGGCGACGAAGTGGCAACATATGTCCACAACGCAGCCGCAGGCGGCATGGGCCAAATCGGTGTTTTGGTCGCGCTAAAAGGTTCAAACCCAGAGTTTGGTCGCCAAGTTGCAATGCACATCGCCGCAGCAAACCCAGCTGCATTGAACGAAGCGGCATTGGACGCGGATTTCGTTGCACGAGAGCGTGGCATTTTGGTGGATCAAGCACGCGAATCTGGCAAGCCAGAAGCCGTGATCGAAAAAATGATCGAAGGCCGTATGAAAAAATTCTTGGCCGAAGTCACGTTGTTGGGCCAAAACTTTGTCATCAACCCTGATCTGACTGTTGAACAAGCAGCCAAAGAAGCAGGCGTTGAAGTCGTCGGTTATGTACGTATGGCAGTTGGCGAAGGCATCGAGAAAAAAGAAGAAGATTTCGCAGCAGAAGTTGCAAAAGCTGTCCAAGGCTAATTTATCTTTCTTCCGATTAAAAAAGGGCGACGCACTTTCGGTGCGTCGCCTTTCGCATTTCGGCGCCTGCTAAGTTTGGGGATGAGGCCAGGCGCAAAAATAACGTCGTAAGTGATCGGGTGGCAGAGCCAAGAAATGCACATGGATTTACCACCCCATGTCCCAATGGCTTAGCCACTACTCACGGAACACGTAAAGATTGCATGTTTCTAGCCTTGGTGGAAAGTAAGGAAAAACATACTTATTCCAACAATTAGATATATCACTCAAGCTTAAAGATTTGATTTTGATAGGCCATGCGCAAAACGGCCTGGGCTGTCGTTTCAACGCCTAAAACCTCGCGCGCAAGGCGCAGGTGTTTTTCAACCGTGGCTTTGGACACATCCATAATGATTGCAATATCTTGGGTGGTTTTTCCGTCACTGACCCATTGCAGGACTTCGTGTTGGCGCTTTGTCAGGCGCCGTGCAGAAAACGTTGCGTGGGGCAGGGTCATCACCCTTATGTGCGCAACTTGATTAATTAATAAAACTTTTTTGCCATGTTTTTCCCACAGCTTATCCACGTCTTCTTGTGTGCTATTTGGGCCAACGCTTAACGATACCGCTGCGCGGCCATGTTGTGCGTGTGTCTTGAAACTGATGGTATACCCAGCATTTATGCCAAACGAACGATTGAATGCAATCACGCGTTTTTCAGCCTCACGTAAATCATTTTTCGCAGCGATTTCATTTACATAAGACCAGCTTTTGGGTCCAACATGGTCTAAGGCCCAACGCAACATAGGCGCATCCAAAAATAACTTTGTCTCGACAAAGCCTTGAACATAATCCTAACAGAAGTTTGTTAAAATAAAAAAATCTTTCGGATCACCTGATACAAGGTCAGACGCAAACCGTGTCAGGCCGTACATGATCCTCGTAAAACCA
>RFZH01000292.1 GCA_009920815.1 Paracoccaceae bacterium | reverse complement strand
CCCCCCGGCGCACAGCCCAGATCGACGACCCGCGCGCCCGGCACCAAAAACCGAAATTTGTCGTCCAATTCCAAAATCTTGAACGCGGCGCGCCCACGGTACCCTTCGGCTTTGGCACGCTTGACGTAAGGATCATTCAACTGGCGTTGTAACCATTTCACTTGGCTCACGGTGCGACCACGCGCAGATTTTACCCGCACGGTCAAATCCCGTTGTCCCCGTCCAGATGCGTTTTTCTTTTTCTCCGTCATCGTCTAAGCCATTGGTCTTTCATAATTACAAACACACCCGAACCATGGGTATGCGCGTCAGCTCCATTAAAAGGGCCCATCTTCTAGCACCCCGTTTACACTCATTTGCGCATAGAGCAACCCTTCACGCAAACCCCGATCCGCGACCGACAAACGGTCTGTCGGCCAAGTGCGCAGCAAAGCTTGCAAGATAGCAGATCCAGACATGATCAAGGCTTGGCGATCATGGCCAATGCGCGGATCCATTTTGCGCCCCTGCGGACCCAATTCAAGGTACTTGTTGATCACCAATTCGATCTGGTCGGATGTCATCCGCAACCCATCCACCTTGGTCCGATCATACCGCTTTAACCCCAAATGGCTGGCGGCAACTGTCGTCACGGTTCCTGAGGTGCCAATGATTTGGAACCCGTCGCGGCTTTGTTGATCACGATAGGGCGAAAAATTGGCCAATTTCTCTTCGAAATGGCAGCTCATTAAAGCATAGCGCGCGGCGTCATCCTCGACGTCGTTAAATAAATCACGCAGGGTCGCCACACCCAATGGCACAGAAATCCAATCCACCACCTTTGCCGCAGGAAACGGGCTGTCGCTGGTATGAAAACCGGAATGCAGCCGCATGATGGCGCGAGGGCGTTCACGATGTGGCACAGAGGTAAGATCAATCCATACCAATTCGGTTGACCCGCCGCCAATATCGACCACCAACAACTGGTCGGTTTTTGTACTGACCAACGGCGCACAGGAAATCACCGCCAAACGCGCCTCTTCTTCGGGGGCAATGATATCTAATCGCAAACCAGTTTCACGTTTTACCTGCGCAATAAAATCGCGGGCATTTTTGGCGCGACGACAGGCCTCGGTCGCGACCAAACGCATATGTTTCACACGATGGTGCTTTAGCTTTTGTTGACAAACTCGCAGCGCTTGGATCGTGCGATACATCGACGATCGGCTTAATTTACCGGTGCGTTCCAATCCCGCGCCCAGTTGCACGGATTTTGAAAAGCTATCAACCACATGAAACTGACTGCCCTTGGGTTGGGCAATCAACATGCGGCAACTGTTTGTGCCCAAATCCAACGCGGCATATAGCTCGGTTGGGTTCGGCGGTTTTGGCGCGGGGCTCTCAACCGGTTTCGGGAATGCGCCCGCACCTTTGGGACGCTTGGGCGCCATGACGTTACGCCCTCCATTTTCAAGTTATCTTCAGGATACGCCGCCTTTTTAAATTGGGCAAGCGGTGTTTGAAAAAATTGGATGGCCAGACGATGATTAATTTACCTCAACTCACACATGAATATTTTGACCCCGTTTGGCTGTAGTCGTTCGACGTCAAATGATTTACACCCAAATGGTCGCGGATTGTTTGCGACTGGTCGAAAACCGACACTGATTTAACGCAAAGCTGCCGTACCAAGGCGTAGAACTCATAAGGAATCAATCATGCCTGACGTCACAATTGTTTACTGGCGCGACATCCCGGCCCAAGTCATCGTTGGCAAAGGTCGTAAAGGGGCCAAGCGTCAATTAGAAGTTCGTTTTGAACAAGCGATTGACCGCGCTGCTATGAAAGGTGGCATGGAGGGAACAGACGATTATCTGGCCGAATGGCGCAAGGCTGACCCTTATGAAATCGACGGTGAGCCCGCAGAGATCGCAGAAAGCGAAGCGCTGCGGATTGAGGCAGAGTATGATCAAGAGCGTTTGAAAGCCTTGATCGCGAATGATGGTTGGGCATGAGCACCACATCAAACCTATGGGAGGCCGCCATGGCATTGTTCAGTTTCAAAAAGAAAGAAGACGTCACAAGCGTGACCCCCGAAATGGAAAGCTTTTTGAACGGCTTTTCAATCGAAGTGATGCCGCGCACTGCGGA
>RFZH01000291.1 GCA_009920815.1 Paracoccaceae bacterium | reverse complement strand
GCGCCCGCGCAGCCCATGCGCCTGCACAAAAATGAGGACCAGCGCCAAAGGCAATGGATGGCCCACAATCTTGGGTCAGGTCAAATGTGTCAGGATTAGAAAAGCTATCTTCGTCACGATTTCCAGATCCGAACATGAAAAACACACGATCACCTGGGACAAATTCAACACCCTCTAAAACATAGTGTTTTGCGATTTCGCGCGGTGACATGCCTATGGGTGACATCCATCTTGCATATTCTTCAAACGCGTCGCGCCATGTCGCGCCGCCACTTTTGATCAAGGCCAATTGGTCGGGATGTGTCAATAGCGCCCAGACCACACCTGCGATTGCATCGCGTGGTTCATTTTGGCCGCCACTGATCGCCAGCTTTATATTTGCGCGGATCATATTTTCGGCCAAACCGGCCTGCATTTGCACAGACAACAATGAATGATCCGGCGCACGGCATAAAATCGGCATCATTTCTGAAATATGCGCGTCTATCGAAGCTGTGCAATCGTGACACCGGGCTTCGATATCCGGATCACCCGCATAATTTGCACATCCATCAATCATTCCTTGGCTAACGCGATCCATTTCTTGCCACGTCATATTGGTCAAGCCCGTGATCGATTTCAACGCCTCGCCTGAAATACGCATCGCGATGTCTTTGACCAAATCTGCACGCCCTGTTGAAACAATCTGATCCAGACATGTTCGGGTAGCGCTTTCAAACTGAGACAGCCATATATTTTTTACCGTTTTTGGTGATACAGTTGGAAAAATCGCCCGTCTTTCATAAATATGCGCATCGCCATCCTTGCGCATCATGTTTTCCCCCATCAACCGCGTCATAAGCCCGGTTGGTTGTTTTGATGAAAAAATATCGATCTTTTTTTCCTGTTCAAAGATGGTGTCGCGCTTGGTGATTAATGTTGCGTTTAATTCAGGAACAAAACAAATTGGCATTTGACGCCGCATCTTTTTTAGATCCGGGTATGGATCCTGCCAAAACATGGTTGGGTCGATGTGATAAACTGGCGCAGTGGACATAAACGCAGACTTTCAAACACTTTGCCCTATTGAAACATTACATATCGGTCTCGTCAAACAGTGGTCGCATGATACGCCCGAGCACACGCGAATTAAGTCGTTTCCATAACCTTAGAAATTTCTTGCGCCGCCGCGTGTAAAGCATGACGCGTGATGTCCAGATCGTCATCATTCAACGCAAGACAAGGATACGTCTTTCCGGGCGACTTGAACACACCATTTTCACGCAACGTGTCGTTATAAACTTTGGCCAAGGACGGATTTGCCGCGCGCACCGAACGATAATCATGTGGTTGCGTTGTGCTAAAAACAATTTCAAATAAGGTCGGATCGCCCACAATATGATAGGGAACGCCGACCGGATCTAATGCGTCGCGGATCATATCTTGGACGCTTTTGCCCAAGGCTCGCAAACGGTCATATTGTCCGTCACGCCGCAAAATCTCAAGGCTTTTCAAGCCCGCGACTGCCGCAACAGGGTTGCCCGATAACGTCCCCAATTGCATCAACCACCCCTCTTCGCCCACGATGGATTTGTCAAAATGGGCCATGACATCTGCGCGCCCCGCGATTGCGGCCAGTGGAAAGCCCCCGCCGATAATTTTGCCCAATGTGGCAATGTCGGGGGTCACGCCATAAAGCTCTTGCGCACCGCCATAGGCAAAACGAAACCCTGTAACCACTTCATCAAATATCAACAGGATACCGTATTTGGTCGCTTGGTCCCGCAACAGCTGTAAAAAACCGGGGTCAGGCGGAATGATACGTTGCAATGGTTCAACGATGATTGCCGCCACCTGATCGGCGTATTCAGCCAGAAGCGATTTGATATAGTCAGGATCATTGAACGGCGCGATCAACATATCTGCCGCCACTGATGCGGGAATGCCTGCGCTGTCTGGAACAGCTTGGGGAAAATTCACCATTCGCGCAGGTGCAAGCGACATCTGTGCTTCGGCGCTCATGCCGTGATACCCGCCCTCAAACTTGACGATTTTGTCACGTCCTGTGTAAGCGCGGGCCAAACGCATCGCATACATATCAGCCTCGCCCCCCGATGATACATATCGGATCTGATCTGCACAGGGTACCGCACGGCAAATTTCTTCTGCTAATTC
>RFZH01000030.1 GCA_009920815.1 Paracoccaceae bacterium | reverse complement strand
TCAGACACACGACCGTGTGGAAACAGGATAAAGACATCAACCGCGTCCAGACCACGAAACGCCTCAATCGCGGCGCTGCCTGTATCGCCGCTAGTGGCGCCAACGATGGTCACGCGATCCTTGCGACGGATTAGCGCCACTTGGAACAATTGACCAATCAGCTGCATCGCAAAGTCTTTGAAGGCCAAGGTCGGGCCGTGGAACAATTCCAAAAGGAAGTGATTGTTGTCTAGCTGTACCAACGGCGCGCGTGCTGAATGACCGAAATTTGCATAAGCCTTTGCAATGATTTCGCGAAATTCGGTATCGGTGAAGGTATCGCCAATAAACGGCCGCATGACTGCAAACGCAATCTCTTCATAAGATTTCCCTGCTAAAGCCGCGATATCATCATGGGACATCTGCGGAATGGTTTCTGGGACATACAGACCACCATCACGGGCCAAGCCTGTCAACATCGCTTCTTCAAAACTCAAAACAGGGGCAGACCCACGGGTCGAAATATAGCGCATCTAAGTTACCTTTTTTCGTCTTGTGCGCCAAATGAATAGCGCGCTCATCGCGATCCAAACAACGGCTAATGAAAACCAGGTGATCGCATAATTCAAATGATCATTCGGAATGCCCGTCGTATCAAGGGGCATGATGGTAATTGCTGCGGGCAACGGGTCAATGCTTTTGGCCACAACGATGACGTTTTCCGCACCAAAATGTTGGGCCATTGCAGCCGTATCACGCACAAACCATAGGTTGCGCCCCAAATCAGGCGGTGGGGTATAGCTGTCGGTTTCATCAGGCCAATGTAGGTTTCCAGTGATTGCGACGTCACCAGACAAGGCCAATCGTTCAAGATCTTCTTCTTTGAGATACCCCAAATCAACCATGATGACGCGCTGATCGATCACGACAGGGGCGATAATCTTGTTCACCGCCCCGACCAGTTTAAGACTGCCGAGCACGCGAATATAATCACCGCGCAACGTACCGCGCATTGAAACTGACTGGTATTTATCCACCGCGGGATCAAAGGTGGTCGGCAATGGAATTTCTGGATCAGTAATGCGCGTTTCAATGTTGCGCAAGATTTGCTGTTTCCATGCCAAACGATCCAGTTGCCATTTGCCCAATGACATCAAGATCCCAGTCCCCACAAGAGCGACAAACACTATGAAAAGGATGCGTTTCACCATGGCCCTCAATGAAAAACGCGCGGGGCTGTCCCGCGCGCTTTCTTATGCGATAGGATTGCGTTGGCTTCAAGCCATATCACGCGATCTTATTGGCCCCAGACGTATACAGCTGCGAACAAGAACAGCCAGACAACGTCAACAAAGTGCCAATACCATGCCGCCGCTTCGAAACCCAAATGAGATTCAGGCGTGAAATGGCCACGCATCGCGCGTAACATACAGATGAACAAAAAGATCGTTCCAACAATCACGTGAAAGCCGTGGAAGCCGGTCGCCATAAAGAAGTTCGCGCCATAGATGTTGCCCGCAAACCCAAAGGCCGCATGGCTGTATTCGTAGGCCTGGAAAACGGTAAAGATCAGACCCAGGATCACAGCAATTGCCAGCCCGTTGATCATGTCTTTGCGGTTATTTTCATGTGCAATCGCGTGGTGTGCCCAAGTTGCTGCCGCGCCTGAACACAAAAGAATCAATGTGTTCATCAGTGGCAAATGCCATGGGTCAAACGTTTCAATACCCGCAGGTGGGAACACGCCATCGACCAGCGGGCTCATTTCGCCCATCGGGTACATTGCGTGTTTGAAAAAGCTCCAGAACCATGCCGAAAAGAACATGACTTCGGACATGATAAACAGGATAAAGCCGTAGCGAAGGCCGATCAAAACAACCGGTGTGTGATCACCAGCAAAGTTTTCTTTGACCGTATCAGCCCACCAGCCAAACATGACGTATAAAACGCCAACGAAGCCAATGACAAACAACCATGGTGTTACGTCGTGAAAGAATAAAACCGCACCTGTTAGCATGACAAATGCTGCGATGGATCCCAAAAGGGGCCAAAGGGATGGGGTCAAAATGTGATAGTCGTGGTTTTTTACGTGCGCCATAGTGTTCCCTCGTTGGAAGGCTAGTTGACAGTTATTGTTGAAGCTGGGTCCGACATAACCTGTGCGGTCGTTTCGGGCAACTCGGTTTCGTAGAAAGTATATGATAAAGTGATCACCTTGGTAAACTTGGCATCACGATCATCTACAATTTCGGGGTCGACATAGAATGTCACGGGCATTTGCACCCGTTCGCCCGGTTGCAAAACCTGTTCGGTAAAGCAAAAGCAGGCAATCTTAGAGAAATACGCCCCTGCGTCATAGGGCGTCACATTGTAGGATGCAGTGCCTGCAACAGGGCGGTCTGTTGGATTAAACGCCTCGTAAAACGCGATACCGGTCTCACCAATACGCAATTCCATTTCACGTTGTACAGGTTTAAATTCCCAAGGCATGTCACGATCAAGAGAGGCATCGAACCGTACTTTTATGGTGCGATCTAGAACAACATCTGAACCTGTCTCGGCGACGTTAGTGACGCCACCAAAGCCTGTGACACGGCAGAACCAATCATAAAATGGCACCGATGCCCAAGCCAAAGCCCCCATCACAACAACAAGAGACAAAGCCTGTAGGGCCGTTTTGTGTTTGGGATCCATGGTCATTTTGCAACGCTCCCTGAAATTGCCTGAGACACATTTCCGTCAGTGACCTTTACGACTGTCAGGCCGAAGACCAAAACAACAAATGCCGCCAAAACAAGGCCTAGCCCCATATTGCGGCTGAAGCGGCGTTTGTGAATTTCGTGTTGACGACCAATGCTCATGCCCAAACTCCAAAACGATCTAGACCCGCTTCGACCAAAATTGCCCCAAAGTGAAGGAACAAATAGGCCAAGGACATTTTGAAAAATTTGCGTTCTTCTGCAAAGTTGTCTGCTTCTGATGCGTCCTCGTCGCGACGCCAAATGCGAAACGCACCGATCAGGAATTGGACGTTCAAGATAGCAGCAACACTTAGGTACACTGGCCCACCAAGCGACGTGAACCCAGCCGCCATCGCAAATATTGCAAGAACGACTGTATACCAAAAGATGTGCGCGCGCGTGGCCCGACGGCCATGCGTCACGGTCAACATTGGAACCTTTGCATTGTCATAATCGTTACGCATGAACAAAGCCAAGGCCCAGAAATGCGGTGGGGTCCACAAAAAGATGAGCGCGAACATCAAAACGCTTTCGATTGACACGCCGCCCGTTGCAGCCGCCCATCCGATCATCGGAGGAAACGCGCCCGCCGCGCCACCGATCACGATGTTTTGCGGGGTCCAGCGTTTCAACCACATGGTATAGATGACCACATAGAAAAAGATTGTGAATGCTAGGAACGCGGCAGCGAACCAATTCGCCGCGAGACCAAGCATAAGAACCGACACACCGGACAGCGCGATGCCCAGCGCTTTGGCCTCATCCGCGGTGACTTTACCCGCGGGGATCGGCCGCTTTTGGGTACGACGCATGATTGCATCGATATCGGCATCATACCACATATTCAGCGCACCCGATGCGCCACCGCCCAGCGCGATGAATAAGATCGCAGTAAAACCGACAAATGGATGCACAGATACCGGAGCGGCCAACAAGCCGACAAATGCCGTAAAGACAACCAATGTCATAACGCGTGGCTTTAGCAGGGCAAAGTAATCCCCGAATTGGGCCTCGTTTACGATGTTATCTGCGCTTGTATCGCTCATTCGTCAGGTTCCTTGTGAAAGACACTGGACCCCTGCATGGGGTCCAGAAAATCACATTAGTTTGCAGACGCCACTTGATAGGCTGCGGGTGCCAAGGCGTATTCGTCTTTTGCACCAGCCAGCCATTCTTGGTAGGCCTCTTCACTGACGACTTTTACAGTGATCGGCATATAGGCATGGTCTTTTCCGCAAAGCTCGGAGCATTGACCAAAGTAAACGCCCTCACGCTCGGCCTTGAACCAAAGTTGGCTAATACGACCTGGAACGGCGTCTTGCTTGACGCCAAAGGCAGGAATGGTCCAGCTGTGAATAACGTCAGCACCGGTAAGCTGCATGACAACGACTTTGTTCACGGGCACAACAACCGCAGTGTCTGTCGCTAGCAAGAATTCGTTCTTTGAATAACCTGCATCAACCAGCTCTTGTTCGACTTCTGGGGTCAAAACTTTCCCGTCGCCAATCATAAAGCTGTCAAAACCGAAACCTTCATCAGTGTATTCATAGCCCCAATACCATTGGTAACCAGTCACTTTGATATTGATTTCGCCCTCGGGGATCTCTTGCTGTTTGAACAGAACTGGCAAAGAGAACGCACCGATAAAGACAAGAATCAAAATCGGAATGATTGTCCACGCCACTTCAACCGGCGAGTTGTGTGTAAAGCTCGCAGGATTTGGATTTGCGCGACGGTTGTAACGAACAATCACGATCGCAAGCAATGCGCAAACAAAAATCACGATGGCAGTAATGATGTACAGAATCATTCCATCAAGCCATTGCAAATCCCGTGCAAGCTCAGTCGCCGCAGGCTGAAAGCCCATTTTTTGGTCGATTGGTTTACCAACTATTTCAAGCCCTTCCTGCGCCATCGCAGGTAAAGCAGCAAGTGCGGCCACTAGGCCAGTCATCATCGATTTTAGTCGCATATTACACCCTGATCGGTTTTAATTCGCCAAAAGAATCCCACACGGTTGATGGAATCCCGTTGTATTCTGGACGCTTAAAACCATATTTATCACAAGAGATAAAGAAATAAGCTTGCGTCAAAGAGCCGCTTTTTGCGATTTTTGTCGAAATAGGCGCGAAAAATAGGTCCGCATACCAATGAATAATGACAATTTCCAACCATTTGAAACGCATCTTGATCAAAACAATGCGCTGAAAATATTGCAAAATGCCACAAATGGCGCAGATGACGGCGAACTTTTCTTTGAACGTCGACGCGCGGAAACGCTTGGTTTGGATGATGGGCGTCTGAAAACTGCGAACTTCGATGCATCAGAGGGGTTTGGCCTTAGGTCAGTGTGCGGCGAAGTTACAGGCTATGCCCATTCAACCGAAATTAGCGAAGCGGCATTGCTGCGCGCTGCAAGCACCGTTCAGTTGGCGGCGCAATACGGGTCATCCTCGCTCGCCGATGCACCCGCACGGTCAAACACGCAGCTTTATGGATGTGCTAAAGGAAATTGACGATTATCTGCGCTCGCGCGACCCACGTGTCGTTCAGGTTACCGCAATGATTTCAACAAACGTGCAAGAAGTTACAATTCTACGCCCCGAAGGAGGCGTTTGGTCAGATGTGCGCCCTATGTCGCGCATGAATATTTCCGTCATCGTTGAGGAAAATGGCCGCCGTGAAAGTGGCTCTGCGGGGGGCGGGGGACGCATATCTTTGCTTGGGCAGATTTCGCCAGATGACTGGAAACCCAAGGCAGACGAGGCATTGCGCATTGCAACCGTAAACTTGACCGCACAAGCGGCACCAGCAGGGATCGTCGATATTGTTTTGGGCCCAGGCTGGCCGGGCATCTTGTTACACGAAGCGGTTGGCCACGGGCTAGAGGGCGATTTCAACCGAAAGGGATCTAGCGCGTTTGCAGGATTGTTAGGCCAGCAAGTTGCCGCGAAAGGCGTCACCGTTTTGGATGACGGAACCATTCCAAACCGTCGCGGGTCGATTACCATTGATGACGAAGGTACGCCCTCACAAAAGAATATTCTGATCGCAGACGGTATTTTGGTCGGCTACATGCAAGATCGACAAAACGCACGGTTGATGGGTGTTGAACCAACTGGCAACGGCCGCCGCGAAAGCTATGCCCACGCCCCTATGCCACGCATGACGAACACTTACATGTTAGGCGGCGACGCAACCCGCGACGAGCTTATCACGGATCTCAAGGATGGGATCTACGCCGTTGGCTTTGGCGGCGGTCAAGTGGACATCACCAATGGAAAATTTGTTTTTTCCTGCACCGAGGCTTATCGCGTCGAAAATGGAAAAATCGGTGCTCCTATCAAAGGTGCAACGCTCATTGGCGACGGAGCCACCGCACTTAAACACATCCGTGGTCTGGCCAATGATTTGGCATTAGATCCTGGCATGGGCACCTGTGGCAAAGCAGGCCAGTGGGTCCCTGTCAGCGTCGGTCAGCCTAGTGTTCTTATTGGTGGATTGACCGTTGGGGGGTCTGGCAACTAGGCGACTTAATCCATCGTTAACCATAGTGCTCTTATAAGTGATTCTAGTAAGACGACGGAGCAACAATGGTTGACGACATGATTTCTTCCGCTCACCCCCTAACTCCACCCACCCAGGAAGAGGACCAGCTGGCGTGGCTCCGTCTCTTACAATCTCGCCGCGTTGGGATTGCAACATTTTACCGCCTGATGGCCGAATATGGCGACGCACAAACCTGTTTGGACCACCTGCCCAAAATAGCAAAAGCCGCCGGAGAAGATGAGCATTCCACTTTTTCGCTTAAAGCCGCGAAAGAAGAACGCGCCGCAGGCCAACGCTTTGGCGCAAGACTGGTGTTTCGTGGGGATGAAACATACCCCGACGCATTGAATGACCTAAGCGATGCACCGCCCATATTGTGGGTGAAGGGAAACACCAGCTTGTTGAATAAACCTATCTTATCTTTGGTGGGTGCCCGTAATGCGTCGTCTTTGGGAATGCGAATGGCACGATTTCTGGCAACCGAACTGGGCGAGGCCGGATTTGTGGTATGCTCGGGCCTCGCAAGAGGGATTGATGCAGCCGCGCATGCCGCATCGATCGGAACGGGCACCATTGCGGTGTTAGGTGGCGGGATCAATGTGCCCTATCCGGTCGAAAACACGTAGTTGATGAAAAATATCCAAGATCAGGGCCTATTGGTATCTGAGCAACCGTTTGGGATGCATCCGATTGCACGGCATTTCCCGATGCGCAATCGGATCATTTCAGGACTTTCACAGGCCTTGATCGTGATTGAAGCGGCGGCAAAATCTGGTTCTCTGATCACGGCTCGCAACGCACTGGATCAAGGAAGGGATGTCTATGCCGTGCCTGGACATCCCTTTGATGCGCGCGCCTCTGGCTGCAATATGCTGATCCGCGACGGCGCAGTATTGGTCCGCAAAGGTCAAGATGTGATTGATGCGCTCAGCACGGACATCCCCGCCACCACCACCAAAAAGCCGAAACCATCGCTGCGCGAAGTGGCGAATTTGCATTCGCAAATCTTGGCGCGCCTCTCTCCGTCGCCGATGGCCGAGGATCAAATTATTCGTGACCTGGGAATTAGCGCATCGCAAGCTGCATCCACCATCGTGGACCTGGAAATTGATGGAAAAGTTCAGCGCATACATGGTGGCATGATTGCATTGAACGTGGACCCTTCAAAACACTAAGTTTTATTTCGCTCGTTTATAGCATTGACAAACCTATGCCTTCCTCGGCATTTTCCGCCGCCATACCGCTCGGAAAGAGTCGAAAGGAAATTGTATGCCAGTCGTCGTTGTTGAATCCCCCGCAAAAGCAAAAACAATAAATAAATATCTGGGGTCTGATTACACGGTTCTTGCATCTTACGGCCACGTTCGCGATTTGCCACCAAAAGACGGGTCAGTTGATCCCGACAACGACTTTGAAATGACATGGGAAATTGGCAACCGAAGCGATGAAAAATCCACGTGCTGTGGATGCCCCATTGGTGCATGCGTATCTGGCCAGACGCGCATTGGATTACCTTGTGGGTTTTAACCTGTCCCCGGTTTTGTGGCGCAAATTGCCCGGAGCCCGTTCTGCAGGGCGGGTACAATCAGTGTGCCTGCGCTTGATCGTCGAACGCGAAATGGAAATCGAAGCATTCCGAGCCAAAGAATATTGGAGCGTGCGGGCCTTGCTCGCCACGCCGCGTGGCCAAGAATTCGAGGCACGCCTTGTCTCATTGGCGGGGAAAAAGCTTGAAAAGCACGATCTGACAAACGCCACACAGGCGGAAATGGCAGTCCAAGCCATCACCAGCCGCGATCTGTCAGTCACCTCGGTTGAAGCAAAACCTGCATCACGCAACCCGTCCGCACCGTTTATGACATCGACCCTACAACAAGAGGCAAGCCGGAAATTTGGCATGGGCGCGCGCCAAACGATGAACGCCGCGCAACGGCTATATGAGGCAGGCCACATCACTTACATGCGTACCGATGGTATCGATATCGCACCCGAAGCCGTTTCTGCCGCACGCGACACAATCAAATCACGTTATGGCGCCGACTATGTGCCCACAAGCCCACGCATTTACAAAAACAAAGCTAAAAATGCGCAAGAAGCCCATGAATGTATCCGCCCTACTGACATGGATAAAGATGCGACTGCGTTGAAATTAACCGATGCAGATCAGCGTCGCTTGTATGATTTGATCTGGAAACGCACGATCGCATGCCAAATGGAAAGCGCCCGCTTGGAACGCACAACCGTAGAAATCGAAAGCCCTGACGGACAGGTGGGTCTGCGTGCAAGTGGCCAAGTGGTTTTGTTTGACGGTTTTCTAAAAGTGTACGAAGAAGGCCGCGACGATAACGTTTTGGACGACGATGATAAGCGCCTTCCGCATATCGCGCCGGCCGACAAAATGACGAAACGCTCGATCACACCTGAACAGCATTTCACACAGCCCCCGCCCCGCTATACCGAAGCGACGCTGGTGAAAAAGATGGAAGAGCTGGGGATTGGGCGTCCATCGACATATGCTTCGATTGTGACCACGATCCAAGAACGCGAATACGTGCGCAAAGAAAGCAACCGCCTATTCCCCGAAGACAAAGGGCGTGTCGTAACGATCTTTTTGCTGAATTTTTTCCGCCGCTACGTAGAATATGATTTTACCGCCGATCTTGAAGATCAACTGGACAATGTCAGCGCAGGCGCAGCAGATTATAAAGAGTTACTGGGCCGCTTTTGGCGCGATTTTTCGGCAGCTATTTCTGAAACGTCTGAACTGCGGATCACTGAAGTTTTGGATGTTTTGGACGATGCCCTGGCCCCGCAGCTGTACCCGCCGCGTGAAGACGGATCGGATCCGCGCATTTGTCCAAAATGTGGACAGGGCCAGCTGCATCTAAAATCGTCGCGTACCGGCGGCTTTGTCGGATGCGGAAATTATCCAGAATGCAACTTTACCCGTCCAATTTCAGGTGACATTGACGAAAGCAGCGACCGTATATTGGGCGAAGATCAAGGCGACGAAATCAGCCTTAAATCAGGACGCTTTGGCCCCTATGTCCAGCGGGGCGAAGCGACACCGGAAAATAAAAAACCGCCCCGCGCAAGCCTGCCCAAGGGGTGGTCTGCTGCCGAAATGGATCTGGAACGTGCCTTGATGCTGTTAAATTTGCCACGCGAGATCGGGCCACACCCCGAAGATGGCGTGATGGTCGAGGCCGGCCTTGGCCGTTTTGGTCCATTTATCAAACATGGCTCGGTCTATGCAAACATCAAAGAGGTGGACGAAGTCTTCACAATCGGTATGAACCGCGCGATGGAAGAATTGGCCAAGAAAGCCGCACGTGGCGGTGCCCGGACCGGAGCGGTGGCCAAGCCGTTGAAAGAGCTTGGCGAACATCCGACCGAAGGCGGCGCGGTAAATGTCATGGATGGCCGTTATGGGCCATATATCAAGTTTGGCAAAATCAACGCCACCTTGCCAAAAGGCGTTGAGCCCGCCGATGTGACAATGGAACAGGCCGTCGCACTGATTGCCGAAAAGTCCAACAAAGGCGGCAAGAAAAAAACGACACGAAAAAAAGTCTAAAGAACCCTATTTTCGAATTGCTACGCAATCCGACAAACGCGCGTGCCGGTGGCACGCGCGTTTGTCGTGCATCGGGGCGACGTTGAAGCATTTATATTCATCTTAGAGGTTCATCTGCGATCGATCGTCTACGCAGAAATACGTATAAGTCCTACGTATCAAAGATCAGGAATTGACGGTTCAGCTGCCATCGGGCAAACCGTAACCAATTCTGACTGAGGAGAGTCTTATGAAGAAAATATATTCATCTGCCGCAGAGGCCTTGGACGGGGTGCTGTTTGACGGCATGCTGATCGCGTCTGGCGGCTTTGGCCTGTGTGGTATCCCTGAACTTCTGTTAAATGCAATCAAGGACGCTGGTACCAAAGATTTGACGTTCGCCTCAAACAACGCGGGCGTCGACGATTTTGGCATCGGCATCCTGTTGCAGACCAAACAGGTCAAAAAAATGATTTCGTCCTATGTTGGCGAAAACGCCGAATTCATGCGTCAGTATCTATCTGGCGAACTTGAGCTGGAATTCAACCCACAAGGCACCTTGGCCGAACGTATGCGCGCAGCGGGCTGCGGCATTCCTGGGTTCTACACCAAAACAGGTGTCGGCACCGTCATCGCCGAAGGCAAAGAGCACAAAGAGTTCAACGGCGAAACCTATATCTTGGAACAAAGCATTTTCGCAGACCTTTCGATCGTAAAAGCGTGGAAAGCGGATGAAACCGGCAACCTTGTGTTCCGCAAAACAGCGCGTAACTTTAACCCACCTGCCGCAATGTGTGGCAAGATCTGTGTGGTCGAAGTTGAAGAGATCGTTCCGACAGGATCCATCGACCCCGATCATATCCACCTGCCCGGGATTTATGTGCATCGCATTATCCAAGGACAACATGAAAAACGCATCGAACAGCGCACTGTTCGTCAACGCGCGGAGGCATAAACATGGCTTGGGATCGCAATCAAATGGCGGCACGCGCCGCACAAGAGCTTCAGGATGGGTGGTATGTAAACCTTGGCATCGGTATTCCGACGCTTGTGTCAAACTATATTCCCGAAGGCATCACCGTAACGCTGCAATCCGAAAATGGGATGTTGGGGATGGGCCCATTCCCCTATGAGGGGGACGAAGACGCGGATTTAATCAACGCAGGAAAACAAACGATTACCGAATTGCCGCATTCTGCGTATTTCGATAGCGCGACATCGTTTGGCATGATCCGTGGCGGCAAAATCGCGATGGCGATTTTGGGCGCGATGGAAGTGTCCGAAACGGGCGATTTGGCCAATTGGATGATTCCCGGTAAATTGGTCAAAGGCATGGGCGGTGCGATGGATCTGGTCGCAGGCGTTGGCCGCGTTGTTGTGGTGATGGATCACACCAACAAACACGGCGAGTCCAAGGTTCTTAAAGCGTGCACGCTGCCTTTGACTGGTCAGGCCGTCGTCCATCGCATCATCACCAACCTTGGTGTTTTAGATGTCGTTGAGGGTGGTTTGAAAATAATTGAATGCGCCGACGGTGTCAGCGAAGACGAACTTCGGGCCGCAACCGAAGCGACAATCGTCAACTAATTTCCGTCAGGAAGTTGAAAGATACAGCCGTCGGTCACCAAGACCGGCGGCGTTTTACATAGGCCACGTGCCACAGAATAAGCGGCCAACACTTTTGGAACATAGCCCCGCGTCTCGGCGTAATTGGGCACACCACCGGCCGTTTTCACAGCGTTTTCCCCAGCATTATATCCCGCAAGCGCCAAAACAGGATCACCGCTAAATTCCTGCAACAGCCAACTAAGATAGGCGGCAGACCCACGAACATTTGCGGTTGCATCAAACGGATCGTCAATACAGAATCTTGCGGCTGTTTCCTCTTTGAGGGAGAATTTCAAAATGATCTAAACCCAATCCAATTCATATACAGCAAAGCGCCTACAAAATGAGAAATGTAATAAAAAAATGCGAGTTTAATTTTTGTTACATAAATTATCTCGCACACGAAAACTAGTTTTGATATAATCAGGTAAACAATAAGCGAGCAAGTAAAGATGATAAAAATCCTTAAATTAATTTTTTTTTGTTTTTCTCTGGTCATTCCATCACTTCTGTCAGGCGCAAGTTTCATAAATATTTCAAATAAAACTGAAGAAATTAATGTAGTAAAAGATCAAGCAATATTATTAAAAACAATTGAAAAAATTAAAGAAATTTCAATCGCAAACCCTAGAATTTCGGATGCGTTAGATCTGGAACACAATGCTATCTACCTGTTGGGCAAGGAATATGGCGTAACCACACTAACTATAGATTACGCCAGCTCAAGGGATCCAATTAACATCAAAATCAATGTGATCCCTGATATCGAAGCAACACAAAAAATATTAGACCAAAAATTTCCCAGTCTGTCGCTGAGCGTAAGTGCGTCCGGGGGCAAGTTAACGATAAGTGGGCTAACTAAGAGGACCCACGAATACGAGCAAATTTTGGACATCATGTATACCATGTCGCCTGATGGAGTCATTAATCTATTAGACATGGGTGAAACTAAGACTTGGAACATTAACATTTTTACGCTCGCGTTAGAACAAGAACAAAGGAAAAAATTTGAAGAACTGATAGCCGCGTATCCAAATAGCTCAAATGGACTCGAAAAAGAAAACCCGAGTAGAGAAATTTTCATCAAAAGTTTTGGTGGTTTCAGAGAAGATTTTCTACTAGACAATGAAGATAGACTTCGTGACAGTTTCGGGCTTACATTGATCAACCAAGAGCAGTTTGAACTAAAATCAGATATTTACTCAAAAAAGTTTTTCATCGGTGAAACTATTTCAACACCTGTACTCTCTAATAATATTATAAGTGTAAAAGACAGTAAAATCGGAATGGATTTCAGCCTAAAGATTCCTGAAACTGATGGCAATTACTTAGAAATGACATTTGACTTTGCACATCATGACGTGGGAGTAGCATCAAACCACAACATGAATTCTACCCTATTTGAGTATCAAATCTATCTCCAAACACAGAAAATAGAAATATCACAATCGGAAGCAGTGATTGTATACCCGACTGGCGTTTTTTCGGACAAAAACATGAAATTGGCTTGGGAAAATAAATTGAACCCATTTTTTTCAAATCATCAATACCAAGAACATAAGGAGACTAGGTTACCAATTTTGATCATATTTATAAAATAATAAATGGCACGGTTACATGACCGGCATGTCAAAAGAAATACAGCAATGGTTAAAATTAAGGGAGTGGATACTGCATCCACACCAGGTTAAATTGTTTGAGACTAGAAATAGGACGTCTCAGCTTTTAATTGCACCTACAGGAGCTGGTAAAACACTCGCGGGCTTCTTGCCAACGCTTCATGAATTATCATTGGAAAAATACTACGGCCTACATACGCTTTATGTGTCGCCACTAAAGGCGCTCGCCAACGATATAAAACGCAATCTTTCAACACCAATCGATGATATGGCTCTACCCATTCGGGTTGAAGATCGCACGGGTGATACATCCCAAAACCTAAAACGCCGCCAGCGTGTGGATCCACCACATATTTTGTTAACCACACCAGAAAGCCTGGCTCTCTTAATTTCCTATCCAGAGGCACAGAAATTCTTTTCGACCCTAAAACGTGTCATTATCGACGAAGTGCACGCCTTGGCGGAAACAAAGCGGGGTGATCAATTATTTTTGGCATTGGGACGCTTGCAACATTTTTGTCCTGATCTGCGGCGGGTTGGTTTATCTGCAACGGTTGATGATCCCGATGCCATTGCCGATCTGATGGCGCCACATCCTGCGCCCTGCCCTATTTTATATGCAGATCCAGGACCTGCACCTGATATTAAGATGCTCTTGGGTGACACACCGCCACCATGGTCAGGAGCCGGCGCCGCCTATGCAATTCCTGATATTTTAGAACAAATAAAAACCCATAAAACCACGCTTATTTTCCACAATACCCGTGCCCAAGCCGAGATATTTTTCCATAATCTTTGGCTCGCCAACGAAGAAAATTTGCCTATAGGCATCCATCACGGGTCGCTAGATCGTGAACAACGCCTAAAGGTCGAAGCAGCAATGACTGCGGGTCACCTTCGCGCAGTCGTGTGCACAGGCAGTTTGGATCTAGGAATAGATTGGGGCGATGTCGATTTGGTTATCCAGATCGGCGCACCGAAAAACGTGAAACGTTTGGTACAACGGATCGGGCGTGCAAATCATCGTTATAATGCACCATCAAAAGCGTTGATTGTACCGGCAAACCGTTTTGAAATTATCGAATGTCACGCCGCTTTGAATGCGGTGCTTGAAAACGATTTAGATGGCGATCCACCACCACGTGGGCCGTTGGACGTGTTGTGTCAGCACATTACATTGACCGCTTGTGCGGCACCGTTTGATCCCGATGCACTATATCATGAAATCAAATCCGTGGGAGCCTATCGGTCTATATCGCGCGCTGTCTTTGAAGATTGCTTAGATTTTTGCATCACAGGGGGTTACGCCCTGCGGCGCTATGATCAATGGCACCGATTGATGCGCGATGAAAACAATTGGTTACGACTGCGTGATCCTCGGGCCGCCTCGCGAATTCGTATGAATGCAGGCACCATACAAGACAGCGATCGCGTCAAAGTACGGCTGGGTAAAAATCGTGGCGGCAAACCCCTTGGCGAGATAGAAGAGAACTTTGCCGCAACATTATCACCGGGCGATACTTTTTTAATTGGCGGTCAGATCGTGCGGTTCGACAGCCTGCGCGAAATGGTGGTTATGGTCTCGCACACAACGCAAAAAAAACCCAAAATCGCAACCTTTATGGGTACGAAATTCGCTACATCAACCCAGCTGTGCGATCGGATTTTAGAAGGATTTCAAACCAATGCATTTGATGCCTTGCCCGACTATACAACACAGTGGCTAAACCAGCAGCGCAGCTTATCACAACTTCCACAACGTGACCGTCTGTTGGTTGAAACCTTTTATCATAAAGGTAAACACCATCTATGCGTTTTTGGATTTGCAGGACGCAATGCCCAGCAAACGCTGGGGCTATTACTGACAAACCGATTAGAGGAACTGGGCAAAGCGCCCCTTGGGTTTGTCGCCACAGATTACGCAACACTGGTCTGGGGTCTTGAACCCATAGACACCCCAGAGAAGTTGTTTGACAAAAATCAGCTGTATCATGGGTTTGACCACTGGTTAGGCACAAATGCGGTGATGAAACAAAGCTTTCGCGCAGTGGCAACAATCGCTGGCCTGATCGAACGAAACCTGCCCGGACATCGGAAATCTGGTCGGCAAGCTTCGTTTTCTTCAGATATCTTATACGATACCTTGCAGAAATATGAC
>RFZH01000290.1 GCA_009920815.1 Paracoccaceae bacterium | reverse complement strand
TGCATCGCCTCGACACTGCCAGACAGGTTATAGGACAACACTGGGTTGTCTGCCGCGTCTACCAAAACGCGGTGAAACGCGACGTCTGATGCGCACCAGCTTTCATCGGAAAGACCGGGTTGGCTTTGACGTGAAATTTCGGCGCGCATGGTTGCCAAGTGGTCAGGGGTGCGGCGTGCACAGGCCAAAGGTGCGCAAGCGCGTTCCATGGCAAAACGGGCTTCGCAGGCGACATCAAAGCTTATCTCGTTCATGGACAAAAGCAGCGTTGATGTAGTGATTTGTTGACCATAGGCGTCCGGATAGGCGATGCGGTTGATGAATGCCCCGCCAAATGCGCCACGCTGTGTTCTGATCAAGGATTGTGCCGCCAAACGTTTTAGCGCCTCGCGCACAGTGGGGCGCGAAACGTTGAACTGTTCGGCCAGTTCGGCTTCTGAGGGCAGGCGTTCATCGACAATAAGCTGCCCCGATATAATAGAATCACGGATGTCTTTTGCGATTTGCGCCGAAAGATCCGTTGCGTCACTTTTTTCGTTTTTCATTTGTCAGACATTTAAAAGTCTGACATTTAAATTGCAAGAGTGAATCGGTGAGGTAGGTGATGATTTCCCATCGCATACGACAAATGACTGGGCTGCATTGGATCGTGCTGTTTGGCATGATCTTGTTGGCGTGGTTTGCGTTGTTTTTGATGGCTGTTCCCGATGACATGCGCAGTTTGTCGCGCATTTATGGAACGGATTTCTGGGCCAGCTTATGTGTGGTCACCCCAGATGTGGGCGGATTTACGCGTCTGTTTGCAATGTGGGCTTTGATGTCCGCGGCCATGATGGCACCAACAGCTTTGCCTGCTTTTGCAACCTACGAAGATTTGGGCCACACCACGCACACAAAATTCGCGCCGCTGGTGATTGGGTATACGACTGTCTGGCTGGGATATTCTGCCATAGCGGCGGGCGTACAAATTGTATTATTCCAATTCGGATTGATAGATGCTTTTGGAACAAGCCTGTCCAACGGTTTGTCCGCGATCCTATTGATCGTGGCGGGCGCTTATCAGTTTTCTCCAATCAAAGAAGCGTGCTTGTCTAAATGCCGCATGCCTTTGACCTTTTTCATGCAGCACTTCGAAGAAGGGCCTTTGCGCAACGGACTTCGCTTGGGGTTGATTTGCTTGGGCTGTTGTTGGGCGCTTATGGCATTGGCCTTTGTGGGCGGTGTGATGAATTTGGCCTTTATGGGCCTTGCGACAATTTTGATGATTTTGGAAAAAATGCCCGATTTAGGGCGATATTTGACCAAACCACTGGGGGGGATTTTGATCTTCTGCGGTGTGTGGTTTGGTTTTGGTTTACTATGAAAGGAAATACCATGGCCAGTGATCGTATCGAAGTGCCTGCAAAAATATCCAGCCGCCATCCTGCGGCGGCACCCGTTGCCGATGGGCAAACCCCTTGGGCAATTAAAGGGGAATTGATCCTAAACTGTAACTGTACTGTGTTTTGTCCCTGTGTGATTTCATTGGGCAAACACGCGCCCACCGAAGGCTATTGCCAGGCATGGGCCGGCGTGCGTATCGACAGCGGTTATTACGGTGACGAAGACCTATCCGGTTTGAACGTTGGCTTGGTCTTGGAAATCCCCGGTCTTATGGCGCGCGGCAACTGGAAAGCGGCGGCCTATATCGACGAGCGCGCAAGCCACGCAGCCTATGAAGCATTGATCAATATCTTTAGCGGCAAAGCAAAAGGCACAACGGGCCTGTTCAAAGTCTTGGTCAGCGAATTCTTGGGCGCCGAACGCGCACCTGTTGAATTCACCACCGAAGGCAACGCGCGCCGTTTGATGGTTGGCAAAAAAATCCAAGGCGAAGTGGTCCCCGTGCCAGGCGCGGGCGGCAAAGACATCGTTGTCACCAATTCCGAGTATTGGATGGGGCCAGATATCACCGTGGCAACCGCAACACTTGGACGCGTGCGTGCCTTTGGCCGCGTTTGGGATTTCGACGGCCGTTCGGCTGAGATATGCCAAATTGATTGGAAAGGACCACGATAAATGGCGGTTTTGTCGGGGTCACGTCGGGTCCGTTTTACCCCTTTTACCCAAGGCGTCGAAGCCGCCGGAGTAAAGGGATATACCGTTTACAATCACATGTTGTTGCCCACGTTTTTTGAAAG
>RFZH01000289.1 GCA_009920815.1 Paracoccaceae bacterium | reverse complement strand
CTTGAACTGCGGCACGGCGGGTGCAACCAGGCGTCGCCCGATCCCCAAGGGCGCCGCGATATAGAGCGATCCGCGCGGGCTTTGCGTGATGTCCTGGACGTTGGCCTCGGCCTCGTCAATCGTCTCAAGCACGCGCTTGGCGCCGGTGTAAAACAGCCGCCCCTGTTCAGTGGGGGTCAGGTTGCGCGTGGTGCGTTGGAAAAGGCGCACGCCCAAGTGATCCTCAAGCTGCGAAATTCGCGCCGACGCCACCGCCGGCGAAATCCGTTGATCCCGCGCCGCCGCCGACATGTTGCCCAGCTCGTAGACACGTACAAAGGTTTTAACGTTTTCGATGTAGGACATTTTTCTGATATTTTTGAAAGCTTATGGGATTGCCTTTAAAAAACATCAAATCTGGCCGCATGTAAACGGAAAACTATTCTGCGGTCTCTGCCAGAACCTTTTTTGCGACACGAAAACATTCAAGCGCTTGGGGTACGCCACAATAGATCCCGACAACGTGGATAATCGCGCGGATTTCTTCGGGTGTTACACCATTATTAATCGCACCTTTGCAATGAATTTCCCATTCATGCATTTTGCCCAGCGCGCCGATCATGGACAGGTTCATCATGCTGCGCGTTTTAGCCGGGATCACGTCATCGCCCCAGCCAAAGCCCCAACACCAGGCTGTCATGGCCTCTTGAAAAGGCCGCGTGAAATCATCTGCGGCGGCAAGGTTTTTTTCAACGTATTCTGCGCCAAGCGTGGCTTTGCGTTGTTCTAGACCTTTTTTGAAAAGATCTTCGTCAAATGTGCTCATTTTTGATTTCTCATTCCTGTGATTGATACGCTCATGTTATTTCTGATTTCATAAGCCATGGGCAAGTGTTTCGTAACCAGATCAACAAGGGTTATTTTATTTCTGGATATGAGTGTTTGTTGGACCAATTTGCAGTTTTGATGTTCGTGGTTGGTACCTAAATGTCCTGCTTTTGTAATTGTATATAATTAAAATAAAAACGTGTGAGGCTGTTTAGCAATAAGTTGCTAGAATTCGATGACTGGCCGGGGCGATGACAAAAACGACGATGATTAAGACGCCGCCAAGTAAGGAATTGTGACGATATCGCGGGCAAGTTGTTCAGTCTAAACAATGCTACCACGTGAACCTGATTGGGTTTGTGAAATAAACCTCGGCAAAACGTGACTCGATTTCCCAGTCGCGACACGGTGATCACCGGTGTGACACCTGCAATGACCCAAGGGTTAATGATCAGGGCCCTGTAAGAAAGACAAGCTTGAGATAAATCGCTAATATGCGAGAAACTCACTGGAAAGATAGGAAAGCTGAATTAGGTTTCACGTAGGGGATTTGGTGGAGCCTAGGGGGATCGAACCCCTGACCTCTACAATGCCATTGTAGCGCTCTCCCAGCTGAGCTAAGGCCCCAAATGCGTTTTACATAAACGCTAATTATGAAAAGCAGATGGCATGATCAAGAGGAAAATGCCACCTACGTTCGTATTTTAGACGTCGTCGTCGTCTGATGACATATCCGCGATGTCCTCCAACGATACGTTGTCGTCATCATCTTCGTCCAAGAGATCATCGTCTAGATCTACATCAACGTCATCATCATCCAACACAACATCATCATCCAGATCAGATGTTTTTTTGCCGCGGTTGGACATGTCTTCTGAATCAGCCGCAATCATGCGGGTTTTTGTGCTGTCCAATTCAACGACTTCACCCGTATACGGGCTTACGATTGGGTCTTTGTTTAGGTCGTAAAAGCGTTTGCCAGTTGTTGGACATACACGCTTTACACCCCATTCCTCTTTGGGCATAGCTGTCCCCTTTGAATCTTTTGGTCTTGTCGACGGTCTGCGCCAACTGCCATAACAGAACCAACATGTCAAAGGCTTTGATAACAATTTTTTCGCAAAGTCATCAATTAACCTGTTTGGACCCGCGATGAAGCAGATTTTTTTACCAAACAATCCCGAAATTTCGGTCCAGATTCGCCATTCTGCACGGGCACGCCGCCTGTCGCTAAGAATCTCTTCTTTGGATGGAAAAGTTACGCTCAGCGGGCCGCCATATGTGCGTGAACGTGATTATATGGCGTTCATTCGTGATAAAGAGGATTGGATCATCAAAAACCTTGCAGTCATGCCCGAGAAAACCCTTGTGGCTGCCGGCGC
>RFZH01000288.1 GCA_009920815.1 Paracoccaceae bacterium | reverse complement strand
GACATTATCGCTGGATCTTGGGACAAAGATGCGGCGGAGCTATTAGGGAATTCAGCGGTGCATCATCCACGAAAAGGTATCATTTTGGCCGGTGGTACAGGGTCACGATTATTTCCACCGACGCTTTCTGTTTCTAAACAGCTCTTGCCGATTTATGACAAACCGATGATTTATTATCCGTTGTCAGTTTTGATGCTTACCGACATACGTGACGTCTCTATCATCACGACACCAGAACAATTGGGCCATTTTAAAAAGCTTTTGGGGACAGGGGCGCAAGGGGGGAGTCGTTTGATTACATCGCTCAGTCTGCGCCTGATGGCATCGCTCACGCTTATATTTTAGCCGAAGATTTTCTAGACGGCGCTCCAAGTGCGCTGGTTTTGGGGGATAACCTGTTTTTTGGTCATGATCTGCCAGTTCTATAAAAAAAGCGGGTGAGAAAACGGTTGGCGGTTCGGTTTTTGGCTATCGTGTGAATGACCCAGAACGATATGGCGTTGTTGGATTTGACCCTGATGGTACTGTGTCCAGCATTGTCGAGAAACCTAAATTTCCCGCGTCTAATTTCGCGATAACTGGGCTTTACCTGTTGGATGGAACGGCCCCTGGACGTGCAAAAACATTGACCGCCTCTGCCCGAGGTGAGCTTGAGATTACAGCACTTCTTGAAATGTATTTGAACGAGCAGACCCTAGACGTTCACAAAATGGGGCGCGGGTATGCGTGGCTGGATACAGGCACACATGAAAGTCTTTTAGATGCCGGCAGTTTTGTGCGCACCTTGCAAAATCGCCAGGGCCTCTTAGTGGGCAGTCCCGATGAAGTCGCTTATGAAAATGGCTGGATCACGCGGGCTGAATTGCAAGACAATATTGCGCAATACGGTGCGAACCCCTACGGAAAATTGCTTGCAAAGCTATTGTAGGCCTATCGCAGAAACCGATTTGGATCATAGGCGGCCATGTCGTAATTCACACGGCGCCCTGAAATCATATCGGCGATCATACGTCCTGATTTTGGACCAGCGGTCAGCCCAATGTGTTGATGCCCGAAACAGGTGAATATGCCACTTTGATCGATTTCCCCAATCAGTGGCAAACTGTCTGGGGTAGACGGACGAAAGCCCATCCATTCTTCGGTAGAAAGATATTCAAGCGTTGGAAATGCATCGCGCACGAATTTTCGGATCAACGCGATGGGGCCGCTTGACGGCCCCAGATGGGTTCCGCCCAATTCAACTGTCCCAGCGCATCGCAACACATCGCCCATAGGGGTTATGCCGAATTTTCCCGCCGCCATCATTGGATGATTGGGCAGGATTGATGGCCGTTTGAACAGCACATGATAGCCGCGTTCAGCCTCAAGGGGAACAGACAGCCCCAACCGCGCCATCAACGGTTTTGATCCGATCCCCGAGGTAATCACGACGCGCGAACACGCAAAGCTACCTTGGGTCGTGTGCACTTTGGAAATCTTGTTGCCGTCGCGTTCGAAGTCCTTGACCTCTGCGGCAATAAACCGACCGCCGCGTTCTGTGAACACTTGGGCCAATCGTGCGACATAGTCGCCCGGATTGTGGATATGCCCCTGGCCATCCAATTCGACCATACAAGTCATTTTGGGGCCAACTATAGGTTCAAGTTCCTGTATTTCTGGGCCGGTAATAACCCGCGGCTTGAAACCCGCAGCACGCTTTAATCCCCAGCTATAGGCATCGTTTTCATAATCGCGCAGTGTTGGATAAATATAGCGCAGTTTGCTATCATTGATCCGGTCTTCGACCCCAGTTCCGGCCACCAAAGCGCGGTGTTGATCCACCGCATCGACCACCAAATTCGGTAGCGCTTGCGCAATCTTGTTGGCGCGCACCGTTTGTGAATTCAACAAAAACTGCGTAAGCCAAGGGATCATCTTCGGCAGATAGGACCACTTTGCGAAAAGCGCACTGTCCTTATCCAAAAGCATGCGGGGCGCTTCGTGCCAAAGACCGGGTGTGGCGGTTGGCGCGACCGCCCATTGTGCAATTAATCCGGCATTGCCATAGGATGCCGCCTGCCCCGGGGCATCCTTGTCGATCAAAATCACATCGCATTCATAGCGTTGCAACCATAATGCCGTTGAAACCCCACAGATCCCTGCGCCAACAACAACAATTGGTTTGGATTGAATTGATCCCGCCATCACATGCCCACTTTACTTAGGTTCACAACGGTGAAAA
>RFZH01000287.1 GCA_009920815.1 Paracoccaceae bacterium | reverse complement strand
CGGTGCAGGCAGCCCGACACGGTCGATGATGGGGTTGGATTTTGTGGGTCGCGTTTTCGAAGATAACTTTTTGATTGCTGACGTGACCATGGACGCGGAATTCCCGACCGAACGGTGGTTTTGGTTTGATCCCCCCTTTAACCGTGGGCAATCGGCGTTGTTGCACAAACAACCCGATGGCGTTTGGCGCATTGACCTTCAGCTGGGATGGGACATCGACAAGGAAGAGGAAAAGAAACCCGAAAAGGTGATCCCACGGCTTAAGGCGATGTTAGGCGATGACGTAAATTTCGAATTGGAATGGGTATCAATTTACACGTTCCAATGTCGGCGCATGGAAAAATTCCGTCACGGGCGGGTGATTTTTGCGGGCGACAGTGCGCATCAGGTGTCCCCTTTTGGCGCACGCGGTGCGAATTCCGGGTTGCAAGATGTCGATAACTTGGGTTGGAAACTGGCGGCTGTGATCAAGGGTCAGGCACAAGATGCATTGTTGGATACCTATGACATCGAACGCATTCACGGGGCGGATGAAAACATCCTGAATTCATCGCGGTCCACCGATTTCATCACGCCAAAATCGGACACCAGCCGCATCTTTCGCGATGCTGTGTTAGACCTTTCTGAAAAATATGCCTTTGCGCGGCCCTTGGTCAATTCGGGGCGTTTATCGATGCCCTGTGCCTATGATGGGATGCCGTTGAATGGCGTGGATGCGGTACCAGATGCCCCCGCACGCAGCCGGCCAGGCATGCCCTGCCCCGATGCGCCGTATCAGGGCGAATACCTGTTGTCGCATCTGGGTGGAACGTTCACGCTGCTGGCGCTGAATACCAAATGCCCCGAAGACATCAAAATCGATGGGTTTACGATGTCCACGATTGGCGCCTGTACGAAAGAAGCGGCGCATCATGCGCTTGCTGAACGGTATTTGGGTGATGCACAGCAGGCGGTGTATTTAATACGTCCCGACCAACATGTTGTGGCGCGGTGGCCAGAATATGATGAAACTGCCGTCAAAGACGCCATCAAAACCGCGCTTGGGGAAAACCTATGACAGACCTAATCCTGACGCCCAATATCGCAAAAGCGGACGACTTTTACGCATCGTTGCTGTCTGCGCATGAAGGTTTGAGTAAAGAGGACAGCGACGCGTTCAATGCGCGCCTGATCCTGATCTTGGCCAATCACATCGGGGACAGCGCCGTGTTAGAAGCGGCATTGGAGGCGGCAAAGCAATGAGTGTTGTTCTATATGATTACTGGCGTTCCTCGGCCAGCTACCGCGTACGCATCGCGTTGAATTTGGCGGGCATCGCTTATGATGCGGTCTCGGTTGATCTATTGGCAAAAGACAATAAATCCCCCGACCACTTGACCCGCAACCCCCAAGGGTTTGTGCCCGTGTTGGACATTGACGGGCATCGCTTTACGCAATCACTGGCGATCTTGGACTATCTGGACCAAACCCGCGGTTTGGGGTTGGTGTCGGATAATCCCGTCATCGCGGCCCATCAACGCGCCGCGGCGCATGCGATTGCGGTGGATATTCATCCCGTCTGCAATGTATCGGTCGCCGCCTTTGCCGTGTCGGAAAGTGGCCGCGAAGAAACCCGACAAAATTGGATGACACGTTTTATCGCGCCTGGTCTGGCCGCGTTTGAAACGTTGATTTCGCCTTATTCACAGGCCAATTTTGCAATGTCGGATACGCCATCTTTGGTTGATATTTGCTTGATGCCCCAACTTTACAATGCTGACCGCTGGGGCGTTGATTACAGCGGATACACGAATATTACCCGCGTCGCAGAGGCTTGTTCAAAGCTTGATGCGTTTCAAGCCGCGCACCCAGATCGCGTAAAACCCTGACGCACCGCGGGTCGGCCCGATGTGTTTGAGTATTTTTTGCAAAGATGAAAGATCAGGCAGGTGTTCGATGTGAAATCGCTGCAGGATCAGTTTTCAGCTCAATGATTGCGGGTTTTCCGGCCGAGCGGGCGCGCGCAAATGCGGCGGGAAAATCGTTGGTGTGCGCGACATATTCCCCATGACCGCCATAGGCCCGTGCCAAATCTGCGAAATTTGGGTTGATCATATCGGTGCCTGACGGGCGATTGGGGTAGGTGCGGGTTTGGTGCATGCGGATTGTGCCATAAACACCATTGTTGGACACGATCACAATGATATTTGCGCCATACTGCACGGCTGTACCAAATTCCTGCATGTTCATTTGGAAACACCCGTCGCCCG
>RFZH01000286.1 GCA_009920815.1 Paracoccaceae bacterium | reverse complement strand
CTTGGATGCAACAGTCAGCTAGAGGACTTATACCAGGAGGGCGCATCGAAGGCGCTCTTTGCCCGAAAGCGAACTGGTGCAGAAGCAATATTAATTAACACATCAGGAGGTATAACAGGTGGTGATAGCTTAAAGGGTGATTTCGAAACAACCGATGATGCATGTCTGTGCGTAACTACTCAAGGATTTGAGCGCGTCTATAAATCGCGAGATAAATCAAGTGGAGTTGTCAAAAACACGATAACAGTTCGAGATAATTCATCATTTCATTGGCTCCCACAGGAAACTTTATTTTATGATGGAGGACATCTCGATCGTAACTTAACAGTGAATGCTTCCTCTGATGCTACCACCCTTATTGTCGAACCTATGCTTTTTGGTCGCCTCGCAATGGGCGAAGATAAGCTTTTTGGACGGTTAAGAGACAGGATAAGTCTCTCAATAGACGGAGAGCTTTGCTTTCAAGACTCTACCGAGTTTGTTGGCAGCATAACAAATATTTTGAACCGCCCAACAGTTATGGCAGGCGCCAGGGCAACAGCGCTGATGATACTCTCCTCCCATCGCGCCAGCGCTGTTTTGCCAAAAATTCTACCTTTATTAAACGACACCTCAGGCGCCAGCCTCATAAATAGGCGCCTAATGGTTTCAAGATTGATCGCGCATGAAGGCATGGCACTTCGTCAAATGCTCATTCCGATCATCAATGAAATAACACAAATCGATATCCCTAAAACTTGGAGGCTCTAATGCAACTTAGCCCAAGAGAAAAAGAAAAGTTACTAATAGCCATGGCTGCAGAGGTAGCACGAAAACGATTGTCGCGGGGTGTGAAGCTCAATCATCCAGAAGCCATCGCGCTTATTTGCGATGCAGTTTTGGAAGGGGCTCGTGATGGTCGTAGCGTTGCGGAAATGATGCAATACGGAGCCTCCATTATCTCTCGAAAAGACTGCATGGAGGGTATCCCTGAAATGATCCCCGAAGTGCAGGTGGAAGCAACGTTCCCTGATGGAACAAAGTTAGTCACCGTTCATAACCCTATCAGATAGTTAAGGAAAACACCTATGAGATATACCTTGCCTCTCTTTATGCTTGCGTCGCACCCTGCATATGCTCATTCCGTGGCGCTCCCACATAGTCATGAAATATCACACTTACCTGTTCTATCCGCGCTTGCCCTTGTGACAATAACTGGCATTTTGGCCTACCTTAAAGCACGGGCGTCCAAATGATACCCGGTGAAATGATCATTGTTGATGGTGACATTGAACTGAATGCAGATCGATCATCGATTTCGTTGACGGTAGCAAATACGGGTGATCGACCAATTCAAGTCGGCAGTCACTTTCATTTTTTTGAAACAAACGCGGCGCTAGATTTCCCGAGAGAGCAAGCAAGAGGATATCGACTAGATATCGCGGCGGGAACTGCCATTCGTTTTGAGCCTGGGCAAAGAAGAGTAATATCGTTGATCCCATTATCTGGGGCCCGTCGAGTTTATGGCTTTAATGCAAAAATAATGGGAGACCTTTAATGGCCACCAAAATCTCACGATTTGACTATGCCGGCATGTATGGCCCAACAACAGGTGATAAGGTGCGCCTTGCAGACACTGAGATCATGATTGAGGTAGAGCGTGACCTAACAACCTATGGTGAAGAGGTCAAATTTGGCGGCGGAAAAGTTATTCGCGATGGTATGGGACAATCACAGGCTACTCGCTCTGAAGGCGCTCCCGACACAGTAATCACAAATCCAGTGATCATCGACTATACTGGTATCTATAAAGCAGACGTTGCATTACGAGACGGAAGAATTGTTGGAATTGGCAAAGCGGGTAATCCAGATACTCAACCAAATGTCGATATAATCATTGGACCTGGAACAGAGATAATTGCAGGCGAAGGTCGCATCCTCACAGCTGGCGGTTTTGATAGCCACATACACTATATTTGCCCACAGCAAATCGAAGATGCATTGCATTCAGGCATTACAACAATGCTTGGTGGCGGAACGGGCCCAGCTCATGGCACATTAGCAACGACCTGCACACCCGGGCCATGGCATCTCGGTCGTATGCTACAGTCAGCTGACAGTTTGCCAATGAACCTTGCTTTTGCAGGGAAGGGAAATGCATCATTGCCAGCATCATTAAAAGAGCAAGTCTTGGGTGGAGCTTGTTCTTTGAAACTCCATGAAGATTGGGGAACTACTCCGGCTTCGATCGATTGCTGCCTATCAGTTGCTGATGAAATGGATGT
>RFZH01000285.1 GCA_009920815.1 Paracoccaceae bacterium | reverse complement strand
AGAGGGTATTGAATGCCCTGCCCCTGATGCGCCGTTTCTATGGGAAGCTGAGGTCACCATTAACCCAGCCGCAAATACCGAACTAGAAGGATTATACATGTCAAATGGCATGTATTGCACCCAATGCGAGGCACAAGGTTTTCGCAAAATCACATATTATCCAGACCGACCAGACGTGCTTGCACCGTTTTCGGTTCGCATTCATGGGGATTTGCCGATTTTATTATCGAACGGAAACGCTATGTCCACGGGTGATGGTTGGGCGCAATGGGATGATCCATGGCCCAAACCCGCCTATTTGTTCGCGCTGGTCGCCGGTGATCTGATTGCGCATACTGATCGCTTTACAACCTGCTCTGGCCGCCAAGTTGATTTGAATATTTGGGTACGCAAAGGTGACGAAAACAAATGTGCCTACGCGATGCAGGCGCTAAAGGCGTCAATGAAGTGGGACGAAGATGTTTATGGCCGCGAATATGATTTGGATGTCTATAACATCGTTGCGGTGGACGATTTCAATTTGGGCGCAATGGAGAACAAGGGTTTAAATATTTTCAACTCTTCCTACGTTTTGGCGCACCCTGACATCACCACTGACGAAAGCTTTGAATTGGTGGAAAGCGTGATTGCGCACGAGTATTTCCATAATTGGACAGGCAATCGCATCACCTGTCGAGATTGGTTTCAACTGTGTCTCAAAGAGGGGCTGACTGTGTTTCGCGACGCGCAATTCACGTCGGACATGCGCAGCGCACCGGTGAAACGCATCAATGATGTCACCTTATTGCGCACCCACCAATTCCGCGAGGATAATGGCCCCCTCGCACATCAAGTGCGCCCAGAGAGTTTTGTCGAGATAAATAATTTTTACACATCTACCGTTTACAACAAGGGATCAGAGCTGATTTCAATGCTGAAATCTCTGGTGGGTGACGACAACTATTACAAGGCCCTTGATCTTTATTTCGACCGTCATGATGGTCAAGCGGTCACTATTGAGGACTGGATTAAATCCTTCGAAGACGCCACAGGTCGCGATTTGTCCCAATTTATGCTGTGGTATCGTCAGGCTGGAACGCCTCGGGTTCGGGTTGATGAACGCTTTGACAATGGCACTTTGACGCTTACACTGCACCAAACCATCCCTGATACGCCTGGACAAACGAACAAGGCGCCACATGTCATCCCAATGGCGATTGGCCTTTTGAACCCAGACGGGACCGAAGCCATCCCAACCCAAATCTTTGAGCTGACCGAGCAAAGTCAAAGCTTTACCTTTCCCGGCCTTGCCGAACGTCCCATCCCGTCTGTATTGCGCAATTTTTCCGCGCCTGTGATATTAGAGGGGCAGCGCGATGATGATCGACTGGGGTTTTTGTTGGCCCATGACACAGACCCCTTTGCCCGGTGGGACGCGGGTCAAGAATTGGTGCAAAACGTTTTGGCGCGCATGGTCACACAAGATGCCGCCACCGAGGCACGGCTTTTGGACGGCCTCAAAAACAGCCTTTTGGACGCATCACTGGATCCTGCCCTACGGGCTTATATTATAACCATTCCATCGACCGAAGCAGTGGCGCGGCACCTGCACGGTTTGGGCGAAATCATTGATCCGATGCGCATATATTCCGCGCGCAGGCGGCTGCAGCTGGATTTTGCCAAATATCTTGGCGATGACCTAAATCGGGTTTACGCGCATTGTGCAACCTCTGCGCCCTATTCACCAGATGCGCAGCAATCTGCTGCGCGAGCATTACGCGCAAAACTGTTAGAGCTGATTACCCTGCGCGACGGCGCAGCCACAGCGCAAAAGGCCTATGACCAAGCAAACAACATGACCGACACGCTTGCAGCATTGACTGCATTGATCAGCATCAATGCAGCAGATGATGCGTTGGCAGCATTTGAAAAAAGCTGGGGGCATGAACGCCTAGCCATGGACAAATGGTTTAGTGCGCAAATCGCACATGCCACGCCCGAACGCACCGTATCGGCGGCACGCGCATTGATCAAACATCCAGATTTTACCTTGAAAAATCCCAACCGCGCTCGCGCTGTTTTGATCACAATCAGCCGAAACTTTGCCGGCTTTCACGATCCAAGCGGTGATGCGTATACGCTTTTGGCCGACCAAATCGTGCAAATCGATGCAACCAACCCCCAGTTGGCCGCACGCATTTGTGGTGGTTTTTCAGGGTGGAACATGATGGATACAGATCGTCAAACGCGGATGGTTGCGCAGATTGATCGCATTTTAGCAGAACCCGAACTTAGCCGCGA
>RFZH01000284.1 GCA_009920815.1 Paracoccaceae bacterium | reverse complement strand
TCGCGCGCCCGTATCTTCGGTTGCTGCCGGTGCTTCTTCTGCGATGTCGCTGTCCTGTTTTTCAACACGACGACGTGGCGGAGCAACAAAATCCTGATCCAAAATCGGCATGGAATCGATCACAGGCTGTTCATCACTCTCATAGCTAGCGTTCAACAGGTCTGTATCATCTGACACACCATCTTCATCGCCATCATCACGGGATTGGCGGTCACGGTCGCGCTGCGCTTGGCGCTCGCGGTTCTCGCGCTCTTGAACTTCGCGGCGTTGATCCATATCGCGCTGCGCTTCTGCCAATAGACGCGTATAATGTTCTGCGTGCTGTTGAAAGTTTTCTGCCGCTACACGGTCGTTCGCCAATTGGGCATCGCGCGCCAATTGGTTATACTTTTCAATAATTTGCTGTGGTGTTCCACGCACTTTTCCATCAGGGCCAGAACTGTCAAACACACGGTTAATGACATTACCCACCGACCGGTTATTGTTACGGTTTTTATTCGACCGTGATCGCGATTTCGAAGATCTCATATAAGCTTTCCAGCCTCAGTAATTAAAGTCATGCCATCGCGATTGGACTAACAAAGTGGACCTGCGATGATGGCTTGTCGTTGTCAGGTGTGCGCATGCACTGCCCTTGGACAACTGGGGGTATTAAACGTGTAAAACGGGATACTACAAGCTATTTTTAAGTAAAATCGAAGATTTTTCAACAAAATATTGCTGAACTCTACAATTTAGCCACAATAACACGGTCTTTTTGATCAAAATCCTGGATCACTGTTACATTTCCAAAACCATGAAATTGAAAAATCTGCGTGACGTCCTTAGCTTGAAGATGGCCAATTTCCACAATGACCGCGCCCGTCTGCGTCAAATACATCTTTGCTTGCGCCGCAATCTCACGATATGCGTCCAGACCGTCACCTCCGGGGGTCAGCGCTATCTTGGGATCGAACAACGCAACATCGGGGGCAAGGGCCGTCATTTCCGTCTCTGTGATATAGGGTGGATTTGAAAGGATCAAATCATAGACGCCCGCCACTGGCGCAAACCAAGATCCTGTCAGTATCTCAAGACGGTCTTCGACATTATGCTGGCGCGCATTGTAGCGCGCGATATCAAGCGCCCGATCAGAGATATCCACTGCTACGCCCGTACAGCTGGCCACCTCGGCCAAGAGCGTGATGGCAATAATTCCACTGCCAGTGCCAAGGTCCAAAAAACGGTGCGGCGCGTGGCGCAATGCTTCTGCGATCAGGGTCTCAGTATCGCCGCGCGGATCAAGGACATCATCCGAAATTTTGAACGAACGTCCCCAAAATTCCCGTCGCCCTAAAATGCGCGATACGGGGCGATGCGTTTGACGCGCCGCGATGTAACCTTCAAACAAAGATCTGACGTCATCCGCAATCGGATCGTGCAAGCAAAGCGTGAGGCGTGATGCATCGATTCCCAAGGCCGCTGACATCAACACGCGCGCATCACGCGCGGCGCCGTCAATGCCTGCCAATTTAAGCGTTTGCACACCCGCCATTAGCGCCGATTGAACGGTCATTGTCCCATTTCGGCAAGTAATGCAGCCTGCGCGTCCGCGATCAATGCATCGATGGTTTCATCCAAATCGCCTGCCAATATTTGATCCAACTTATAAAGCGTCAGGTTGATACGATGATCGGTCATTCGTCCTTGCGGGAAATTATAGGTCCGGATGCGTTCTGAACGATCCCCTGTTCCGACCTGCGATTTTCGGTTTGCGGATCGTTCGTCATCAACCTTTTGACGTTCTAAATCGTAGAGCCGCGTTTTCAAAACCTGCATTGCGATTTCACGGTTGCGGTGTTGGGATTTCTCAGAACTTGTCACCACGATACCAGAGGGTATGTGTGTAATGCGCACGGCCGAGTCAGTGGTGTTCACGTGTTGTCCACCCGCGCCAGACGACCGCATCGTATCGATGCGGATATCATTTGCGTCAATGTGAATGTCAACATCCTCGGCCTCTGGCAAAACGGCAACGGTTGCCGCCGATGTATGAATGCGCCCGCCGCTTTCGGTTTCGGGAACACGTTGGACACGATGAACCCCCGATTCAAACTTCATACGCGCAAAAACACCGTCGCCCTTGATATGGGCCACAACCTCTTTGATGCCGCCAATTTCGGTGGCTTGCTCTTCGATAATGTCAAAGCCCCAGCCGCGCGATTCCGCATAGCGTTGGTACATGCGTAATAAATCACCCGCGAATAATGCGGCCTCTTCCCCACCAGTCCCTGGGCGAAT
>RFZH01000283.1 GCA_009920815.1 Paracoccaceae bacterium | reverse complement strand
CCATGTTTTCGTCTCCGGTTCTTAGAGCGCTTCAGCGCCCGAGATAATTTCAATAAGCTCGTTGGTAATAACAGCCTGACGTGAACGGTTGTATTCAATTGTCAGTTTGTCGATCATGTCACCTGCGTTGCGGGTGGCGTTGTCCATGGCGGACATACGCGCACCTTGTTCCGAGGCGCCATTTTCCAGCAGAGCGGCAAAGATTTGTGTTGCAACACCACGAGGTAGCAAATCCGCAAGGATTGCTTCTTCACTTGGCTCGTAATCATATAGCGTTGCATCCGCATTTTCTTGACCAGCCTCATAGCTGGCTGGAATGATCTGTTGTGCTGTCGGAATTTGGGACACGACGTTAACAAATTTCGAAAAGAAAATTGTTGCGACGTCGAATTCGCCATCTTCAAAGCGTGACAATACATCCTTGGCAATTGCTTGAGCGTCAGTATATCCAACGCGTTTTACCTCGGCCAAATCGACGTGAGCGATGAATTTATCACCGAAATCACGACGGAGGTTGTCACGACCTTTTTTACCAACAGTCAAGATTTTGACCGTTTTCCCGGCAGCGACCAATTCCGCTGCACGCGTTTTTGCCAATTTCGCGATGTTCGCGTTAAAACCACCACATAGGCCGCGCTCTGCTGTCAATACAACCAACAGATGGGTTTGATTGCTGCCTGTACCGCGAAGCAGCAGTGGCGCACTATCAGACCCGCCGACCGAAGCCGCCAGCGACCCAAGAACGGCGTTAAACCGTTCTGTATAGGGGCGCGATGCCTCGGCAGCATCTTGGGCGCGGCGCAATTTTGCTGCCGCGACCATTTGCATAGCCTTGGTGATCTTACGAGTGTTTTTAACACTCTCGATCCGATTTTTTAAGTCCTTAAGACTTGGCATAGCCTCGTCCCCTTACTTATGCGAAATCTGCTGCGAACTCGTCCAGAGCGGCGCGAATTTTTTGCTCGGCTTCACCTTTTACTTTTGGATCTTCTTTTGTGATGTAATCCAAAAGATCAGCATGTTTGCCACGTAGGTGTGCCAATAGACCTGCTTCGTAACGGCCAACTTGGTTTACAGCAACTTTGTCCAAGTAACCATTGGTGCCTGCGAAAATCAAACATACGATTTCTGCGTTGGTCAATGGTGAATACTGAGGCTGCTTCATCAGCTCGGTCAAACGTGCACCACGGTTCAGCAACTGTTGTGTCGCAGCGTCAAGGTCAGAACCGAACTGCGCAAACGCTGCCATTTCGCGGTACTGAGCCAAGGACAGTTTAACAGGACCAGCAACGGATTTCATGGCGTTGGTTTGTGCGGATGAACCCACACGAGAAACCGACAGACCGGTGTTCACAGCTGGGCGGATACCTTGGTAGAACAATTCAGTTTCCAAGAAGATCTGACCATCTGTAATCGAAATCACGTTGGTTGGAATAAATGCAGACACGTCACCACCTTGGGTTTCGATCACTGGCAACGCGGTCAAAGACCCTGCACCGTGCTCTTCACTCAATTTCGCAGAACGTTCTAGCAAACGTGAGTGAAGATAGAAAACGTCACCTGGGTACGCTTCACGTCCGGGAGGACGGCGAAGCAACAATGACATTTGGCGATAGGCAACCGCTTGTTTTGACAAATCATCATAGATGATCAATGCGTGCATGCCGTTGTCACGGAAGTATTCAGCCATTGCAGTCGCGGAATAAGGTGCCAAGAACTGCATTGGTGCAGGGTCAGACGCTGTTGCGGCAACAACGATTGTGTATTCAATCGCGCCAGACTCTTCCAATTTCTTAACAAGCTGCGCAACTGTCGAACGTTTTTGACCAACCGCAACATAGATACAATACAGTTTTTTGGACTCATCAGTACCAGCTGCATCATTGTATGTTTTTTGGTTTAGGATTGTGTCCAACGCAACAGCTGTTTTACCTGTTTGGCGGTCACCAATGATCAATTCGCGCTGACCACGACCGATCGGGATCATGGCGTCAACAGATTTCAAACCTGTTGCCATTGGCTCGTGAACTGATTTACGAGGAATGATGCCCGGTGCTTTTGAGTCCGCAACGCGGCGCTCTGTTGCCTCGATAGCGCCTTTGCCATCCAACGGATTGCCCAGACCATCGACAACGCGACCCAACAGGCCTTTGCCCGCAGGAACGTCCACGATTGAGTTGGTGCGTTTTACAACGTCACCTTCTTTAATGTCACGGTCAGAACCGAAAATAACAACACCAACGTTGTCGCTTTCCAAGTTCAAGGCCATACCTTGAATTCC
>RFZH01000282.1 GCA_009920815.1 Paracoccaceae bacterium | reverse complement strand
ATCGAAGAAGGGAAGACTATGGTTGAATGACGGATCATGTGTTCGACTGCGCCCTAAGTATCGCAATCATGTCTGGAGTTATGACTTCGCTCATTTCCGAACTGGTGATTAGGTTAGTTTCGCCATGGCTTGGGCAAGATCATGGGTTAAATCCTCTACCTTTTCGAGACCAATATTGAGCCGTACAATCCGGCCACCATAATCGTGATGGGGGCGTTGTAAATCTGGATAAACCACCGCAAGGCTGTTGACTCCACCCCAACTCATTCCAATTTTAAAAATCTTCAACTGGTTTAAAAAATCGACAACGTGGTCGGCAGAAATCGCATCCTCAAAAATGAAAGAAAAAACACTTGTTGATCCGCTAAAGTCTCGCGTCCAAACTTCATGCCCCGGGCAGGACGGCAGTGCTGGATGGAGCACCTGCGCGACCTTTGGGTGATCTGCCAACCAGTTCGCAATATCAAGGGTGTTTCGTTCCAATACCTCCAACCTGACAGCCAGCGTTTGTAACCCACGCAAGGCCAAGCTGCAGTCATCGGGTGAGACGGCAAGGCCCAGCTGCTGATAGATTGGTCCAAGCTTATTATAGGCATGTTTATCACGCACAGAAACTGAGCCAAGCAAGAGATCGCTGTGTCCGCCAACGTATTTTGTGAGCGCCTGCATGCTGATATCGACACGATGAGCGAATGCATCAAACATGACGCCTGCCGCATATGTATTGTCCAAGGCCACCGCAACGCCACGGGAATGGGCGGCTTGAACGATTGCGGGCACATCTTGTATCTCCATCGTCACGGAGCCAGGGCTTTCGCACCAAATGAGGCTTGTATTTTCGCGTATCAGCCCATCAATCTCGGCGCCGATTAAGGGATCATAGGCTTCGACTTCAATATTCAAACCTCGCATGATGCCTTCGGCCATTGCTTTGTTCGGCCCATAGGCAGAATGCGGCACCAAAGCATGGCTTCCGGCATGACAATAAGAAAAATAGATCAGCGCAATCGCCGCCTGTCCCCCGGGCACAATAAAAGTCTCCAATGCTCCTTCAAGCTCCGCAATTCGTGCCGCCAATTCCAAAGTCGTCGGTGTTCCATATAGCCCATAGGAATAGCCATTCTCGGCTTGCCGCCAATCATCTGTAACAACCGATTGTTCGCTAAATAAAACCGTTGAGCCGCGATAGACGGGGGTGGCGAGTGAGCGATAATCCTGTCGCGCCTTGGGGGAAGGATTCAATAACTTTGTACGCCAATCCATTTTTTTCCTTAATTCTTTTAACATCCAGTTCACTATCCAAGCATATTTTTGCTCTTAGGATCGTAGAACGGTGCTAAACTAACGTCAGCATCGAAGTTTACACCTTCCACCACTATTGCGAATTCACCAGTTTCGAGAGTTTCCACATCTGTTTCACCATCGGGAAGCGACACCAAACACAATCCAACTGCACTTCCTGAGGTGTATCCATAAGCTCCCGAGGTCACATACCCAACAACTTTCCCATTCCGTAGGACCGGTTCATTGTGATGCAGAATCGGTTCGGAATCACGGAGCTTGACTGAGCACAGAAAAGGGCCCTTGCCCTCCTCCTTCCGCGCCAGATAAGCGTCGCGCCCAATAAACGAAACAAGCTTGTTTGGTTTGCAGGCAAACCCTAGCGCCAGTTGATGTGGCGCTTCCGTATAGGCCATGTCAGTGCCCCAATGAACAAATCCTTTTTCGATCCGCAGCGCATTCAGGGCCTCGCCACCAACCAGCCTCAAGCCACACGGCGCGCCAGCCTCCATCAGACACTCTAAAACATGCTCGGCGAAATCGGGGGTGATGAAGATCTCCCAACCCAACTCGCCGGTGTAGGAAAGCCGCTGGGCAAAGACCGGGGCGTGGCCGATGTGGAAATGCTGCAGCGTATTGAAGGGAAAGGCGCTGTCGTTGAGGTCGAGATCACTGACAGAAGTCAAGATGTCCCGCGATCTTGGGCCACAGAGTGACAGTACCGCGTAGGCCGTAGTTGCATCGCGCAAGCGCACATCCTCGCTCGGTTGGATCAACCCTTGCAGGTAATCGCGATCCCGCCGCGTATGAGAAATGGCGCTCATCACCATAAAACTCTCGGGGCCATGGCGCGCGACGGTCACGTCACTTTCTATCCCACCTCGGTCATTCAGCATTAGCGTATAAGCGACTTTTCCCACAGGCAGCGCCATGTCGTTCGTGCAGGCGCGTTGCAGGAATGCTTCAGCATCTCGCCCTTCGACCATCAGCTTGCCCAGCATGGAATAGTCGATCAGACCTGCCGTCTCG
>RFZH01000281.1 GCA_009920815.1 Paracoccaceae bacterium | reverse complement strand
TGCGACCTTTCGTAGCCAATTTAACGCCCAAGAAAACCGTCACACCGAGACCAAGCTTTTCTTGATCCAACACCAGACGTTCGGATTTTATCACGCCAAGATCTGACAATCGTTTGATACGGCGCCATGTTGCGGGTTGTGATAGGCCCAATTCTTTGGCCAATGCACCGGCACTTTTTCCAGCATCACGGGAAAGGTCGCGCAAAATCGCGCGATCGATGTCATCCAATTCAATCATATCGGCAAACCTTCGGCGGTTTTGATACGGGCGACATGCATCAATGCTTCGATCTCGGCAATGTGCGGCAGCGTCAGGATTTGATTGCGATAGATGGTCTGATAATGCGGCATATCGCGGGCAATGACAGACAACCGCACATCGACACGGCCCAGAAAGGTCTGGATCTCAATCACCTCGCGCACCACGCGCGCCGCTTCGATAAAATCGTCAAACGCCCGTGGTTGGGTTTTATCCAAGGTAATGCGCAACGATACCTCGACCTCGTACCCCAAGGCATGCCAATCAATGACAATCTCGCGCCCTCTAATGACCCCGTTGTCACGCAACCGTGCCAAACGACGCGACGCGACGGCAGGTGTCGTTGTGGCACGATCCGCCAATTCCGCCATCGTCATCGACGGGTTCACCTGATAATGGCGCAGAATACGCCGATCCAGATCATCGAGCATAATTTTTACCTAAATTCGCAAAATTACGAATTAATATCACGTATTTTTAGGAATAAACAGCAACAAAGATACCTTTATTCCGAGAATATCCATATTCTGCGCCCATCACCACATGAGATAAGGAAAATATCATGCGCGTATATTATGATCGCGATTGCGACGTAAACCTAATCAAAGAAGCAAAAGTGGCAATCTTGGGCTATGGTTCCCAAGGTCACGCACACGCATTGAACCTGCGTGATTCTGGCGCGAAAAACGTAGTTGTTGCGCTGCGCGAAGGATCCCCTTCTGCGAAAAAAGCAGAAGCAGAAGGCCTAAAAGTCATGGGCATCGCCGAAGCGGCCGCATGGTGCGACGTCATCATGTTCACCATGCCCGATGAATTGCAGGCAGAAACATACAAAAAATACGTCCACGACAACATTCGTGACGGTGCAGCCATCGCATTCGCGCATGGTTTGAACGTGCATTTCGGCCTGATCGAACCAAAGCCAGGCGTTGACGTCATCATGATGGCACCCAAAGGCCCAGGCCACACCGTGCGCGGCGAATACGTCAAAGGCGGCGGCGTTCCATGTTTGGTGGCTGTACACCAAGATGCGACAGGTAAAGCGTTGGAAATCGGTCTGTCCTATTGTTCTGCAATCGGCGGCGGTCGTTCGGGCATTATTGAAACAAACTTCCGCGAAGAATGTGAAACCGACCTGTTCGGCGAACAAGCGGTTCTGTGCGGCGGCTTGGTTGAATTGATCCGTTGCGGTTTTGAAACATTGGTCGAAGCAGGCTACGCCCCTGAAATGGCCTATTTCGAATGTCTGCACGAAGTGAAATTGATCGTTGACCTGATCTATGAAGGCGGCATTGCGACCATGGATTATTCGATCTCGAACACTGCGGAATACGGTCAATACGTCACTGGCCCACGCATCCTGCCATATGACGAAACCAAAGCCCGCATGAAAGCGGTTTTGACAGACATCCAACAAGGTAAATTCGTTCGTGACTTTATGTTGGAAAACGCTGTTGGCCAACCAACATTGAAAGCGTCACGTCGTGCGAACGACGAACACCTGATCGAAGAAACAGGTGCGAAATTGCGCGAAATGATGCCTTGGATCTCCAAAGGTAAAATGGTTGATAAATCCAAGAACTAATCGGATATACTTTCGGTAGGGAAAAGGCGGTCCTTTGGGCCGCCTTTTGCATTCCTATATCCTAAGTTCCACAGTTAGCCCTGTAAAAGCAATGACTTCCACGCCGTTCCCTAAATTATCAAATCGATAATTATGGACGGCAAGATAAAATGAACACGCGTTTACGCTCAGCTTTATGGGCATGTATTCCGCTCAATCACAACCATATTGCTGCAACTGGCTTAAGCCTATTTTTGGCCTGCAGCAGTGCACAGGCGGACGGCTCTTGGGCCCCAACCGATGGCAATAGCGTAACGGGTTTGAATTCAATAGCAGGCGGCATCAACAATACAGTGAACGGCGATGCTGCAGTAGCATTAGGTGTTAACAACATTATTGGAAACAACAATGTGATAGCCATCGGTACTGGCAACAGACCTACGGCATCAGGTGTTGCAACGATAGGTCTTTCGAACTACGGAAGTAATAATGACGCGGTAGCAATCGGCAGAATGA
>RFZH01000029.1 GCA_009920815.1 Paracoccaceae bacterium | reverse complement strand
TCTTCATGCGCCCAGCTCCTTTAACACGGCATCCATTTTTGCACCATCGACACGGCCAAGCAATTGATCATCCACCATCACCGCAGGCGCACAAGCACACAGACCAAGGCAATACACAGGTTCAAGCGTAATGGCGCCGTTTGCCGAGGTCTGATGCCAATCAAGGCCCAATTTTTTCAAAGTATCTTGTGCCAACGCAGTGCCACCGACAGATTGACATGCCTCGGCACGACAAATTTTGATGACATGCTTGCCAGCGGGGTTTTCACGGAAGTCGTGATAAAAGCTGATCACACCATGGACTTCGGCTTTGGTGATATTCAACGCGTCAGCAATCAGCGCGTTTGCCGCTGCTGGGATGTAACCGTAGGCATGCTGCAACGCATGTAGGATGGGCAACAAGGGCCCTTCTAAGTCGAGGTGCGATGAGATCAGATCAACCATATCAGATTGATTTGGCACAGTGGTGATGGACATGTCGGATCCTTGTTCGAATTCTGATCCCCGAATGCCGCAAGTTATACCAAATTTCAATAACGATTTTTCGTTATTCAATAGTTTTTACCTATCGATCTGTGGATAAAAAAAGCGCCGACCAGGAAGGAGGGTCGACGCTTTTTTGCCAAAGTTTGGCTTTGGCGATCTGCGATCACAGGTATTACCCGCGGCCTTTCCACGGCACCAAGACACGTTCTAGCCAGCGCACGAACATATCGATGCCAAACCCAATGATCCCGATGATCACAATTCCAAGAATAACGATATCGGTTTGTTGGAATTTAGATGCTGTCATAATCATCATCCCAATGCCCTTTTCCGCAGCCACCAATTCAGCAGCAACAACGGTTCCCCAACAGACCCCCATCGCAACGCGGGCACCCGTAAAGATTTCAGGTAATGAGTTCGGGATAATCACGAACCGCATGATTTGCCATTTGCTCGCGCCCAGTGAATAGGCGGCATGCACCTTTGAAATGCGTACGCCCGATACACCCGCGCGCGCGGCAATCGTCATGATCCATAGCGCCGCAAGGGTTAGCAAGATTACCTTGCCCACTTCGCCGATACCAAACCAGATGATGATCAGCGGGATCAGCGCAAGCGGTGGCACAGGGCGCATAAATTCAACAATCGGATCAAACCAACCACGGAACCAATCGTTCAACCCCATAGCATAGCCAAGCGGAATGCCGATAAGAGCCCCAAATAGAAAGCCGACCACAACGCGGAACAGCGAATATCCCAGGTGTTCGCCCAGTGAATAGTTTTTATATCCTTCTGACCAAATTTGACCCAAGCGGAATACAAAAACGCTTTCGGGTGCAGGCAACCAGATGGGTTCCATCTGCCAACCTGTCGCTGGCTCAACATTGATCGTTCCTTTGTCAGTAACTGCAACCCGACCATTTGCTATCTCTAAAGAGCTACCAGGTGTCATTGCTTGGCCATTGATCGAAACAATTTTTGCACCGGCTTTGCGATCAAAATCGTCATTTTTGTCCCATAACAACAATTTACTGCGATAGGTTTGTACGGCCAATACGTCATTTTTCGCCCATCCTTCGCCAATTTCGATCTGTGGCAAAGTTGGTTCTTCGCCGAGCTTATGAACGATAACACGAACCTCAGCATCATCCTGAACACCTTCCGCATTCTCAGCGGTATAGGTGAATGTCAGCTCGCCCGAAAAAGCACCGGGCATATGCAAGAACGATGGCACAAACCGAGAGCCAGTGAATGACCCCCAAATCAAAAAAATCAGTACGACAGAAACCACCGAAGCGACAAAGTTCGAAGACACGGCGCTTTCATCGCCAAATGTCACTGTTTTTAATGATCCAAAATCTTTTTTGGGTGTTAAGGACCGTTTGACGACGCGCCAAACCGCGAGCGTCGCAAGGATGATCCCGATATATGCTGCAAAGTAAGGCAGAGACGCAATGAATTGGATGGTGATTGCGACCAATTCGTTCCACAACATCGAAATAACGTTCATTGCGCTGTCTCCGATCTGCCCATAATTTCTTCTTCCATGTCCCAAATCATGCTTAAAATTTCTTCGCGTGTTTTGGCGTAATCAGGGTGTTTTTTGACTTCACGCAGATCTTGCCCGACGCCAAGATCCGCAAACGGCAGGCGATATTCACGATGAATACGGCCAGGACGCGGTGCCATGACCAACAAACGTTCACCCAGCAACAACGCCTCTTCAACTGAGTGGGTAATCAGAATGATGGTTTTTCCTGTTTCTTTCCAAAGCTTCAAAACCAACGACTGCATTTTTTCGCGGGTCAAAGCATCCAGCGCACCCAGTGGTTCGTCCATCAAAATGACGTCTGGATCATTTGCCAAACACCGCGCCAAAGCAACACGTTGCTGCATACCACCAGATAATTCATAAACAGCTTTCTCTTTGAAATCGCCCAAACCAACGACATCCAAAAGATGGTCGACCTTTTCACGGGTCTCGGCTTTGTTGGCACCTTTCATACGGGGACCAAAGCCAACGTTGTCGCGCACACTCATCCATTCGAAAAGAGCGCCTTGTTGGAAAACCATACCGCGCTCGGCACTTGGGCCCGTAACGTGGTTACCATTAAGTTCAATTTTTCCCTCGGTTGGCGCCAAAAAGCCAGCCACGATATTCAACAGTGTGGTTTTACCACAGCCCGACGGCCCCAAGACCGACATCAGTTCACCCGGGCGCAGGTTCAAAGTAACATTTTTCAATGCTTGAACGGATCCGCCATTCGGCAAATCGAAACGCATAGAAATATTGTTGATCGACAAACCGCTCATCTTCGACCTTTCAAGTTTGCAAAAAGGGCAAGGGTTTTTAGACCCCTGCCCAATGTCATAAGAGTAGGATTACATGCCTTTGGCTGCGGCCAAAGGACCAGTGTTTACAGCACCCGCATAGCTGTCCAATGCAGAGTCGATAGACTTTGCACCAACAAATACGTCTGCAACACCTTTCATAAAGTCTTGTGCACCGCCGCCAAGCCATTTGGCGGATAGCTGTTCATCAACAGTTGGGAACACGAATGTTGCCATGGTGTCCGCAGTTGCTTGTTCGTCCATACCGGCATCTTTTGCAATGACTGGCAACATTTTCGCGTGGTTTGCGCTGTCAGCCCACATTGCGTTTGCATCTGCGGTCACTTTCAAGAACTTTGCAACCAAATCGCTGTTTTCAGCAACCCAGCCCGCAGGGCCAGAAGTCACGTCAAACACCAGAATGCCCAGCGCTTCTTTTTCGGCACCGGTCAACAAAACGTTGCCATGTTCTTTCGCACGACGCAAAGAACCGCCCCAGCCGCAGAACATATCGACAGCGCCTTGTGCAATCGCGGCGGCACCGTCTGGTGGATCCATGTCGACGACTTCCATCGAACCGACGTCAACACCAAAGTGTGACATTTGCTTCAGGAAACCATAATGCGCTGCTGTACCCAGCGGTACGGCCACTTTTTTGCCAGCCAATTCGCCAGCACTGTCTTTATCGATCTCTAGGTCTGCACGAACGACACAGTTGTCATTGTCTGCATAGCTAACAGCGACGTCTAGGATTTGTAGATCTTGACCAGCAGATGTTGCGACAACGAAAGGTGGGACACCTTGGCTTACGGACAGCTGAACATCACCAGAGGCCATCGCAGCAGACATTTTCACGCCCGAATCAAAGCTAACCCAGTTGATTTTTACGCCCATCTCTTGGTCGTATGTGCCCATTTGTTTTGCGTATTCAAATGGCATTGGCCACTCAAGGAAATAGGCAACTGTGATTTCGTCAGCTGCGCTTGCCATCTGGGCAGACGCCATAAGCGCCAGAGCAGCTGTAGTGGATAGAATTTTCTTTGTAGTTTTCATCATAAACTCCCTTGTCGTGCTTTCTTTTCGAAGCTTTGCGCCAACCAGCGGCGACGCGATCGACCATCGATTGGTCATGCCTGATCCGACCCTATTTCAGATTTTGGATCAACTCTTTTCTGCGTGAAATTCTCAATTTCTGAATGCAGACGACTGGTTTTGCAAAACGAAAGATTAAGAATTTTATATTTTTGCAACTATTATCAACATCTTGACTCCGCTCCCCTAATTTCAGGCCTAGCCCACTGGACCTAAATCATGCAAAAAACTGGCCCTATTCTCTGGCGTGCGTTTAACGACAATAGGTTGCAATAGTTCATACAGTGCGCGGAGAGCGCTCTATGTTTAAAAAGGATCAACCCAATGAACACCGTAATCCGAGAAAATGACATCTCTCATGTTGTCGAAGCTGACCGCGCGCACATTTGGCACCATCTCACACAACACAAACCCTTTGAGACGGGCGAACCCCGCGTCATCGTCGAAGGAAAAGGCATGCGTGTCTGGGATCAAAAAGGCAAAGAATACCTCGACGCTGTGTCAGGGGGTGTTTGGACGGTGAACGTTGGATATGGCCGCACAGAAATCGCAGACGCAGTGCGTGACCAATTAGTGAAAATCAACTATTTTGCAGGATCAGCCGGATCAATCCCGGGTGCATTATTTGCTGAGCGCTTAATTGAAAAAATGCCCGGCCTGACACGTGTTTATTACTGCAACTCGGGCTCTGAAGCGAACGAGAAGGCGTTTAAGATGGTCCGCCAGATCGCACACAAACGTTTTGGCGGCAAAAAGCACAAAGTCTTGTACCGTGAGCGCGATTATCATGGAACAACTATCAGCTGTCTATCCGCAGGCGGTCAAGATGAACGGAACGCGCAGTACGGTCCATTCACACCTGGTTTTGTGCGTGTGCCGCATTGCTTGGAGTACCGCGCACAATGGGATTTAAGTGGAGAAGAATACGGCAAGCGTGCGGCAGACGCGATCGAAGAAGTGATCTTGGCCGAAGGTCCAGACACAGTTGGCGCGTTGTGTCTTGAACCAGTGACTGCCGGCGGTGGTGTGATTACCCCACCCCCAGGTTATTGGGAGCGCGTTCAAGAAATCTGCAAAAAGTATGACATCCTCTTACACATTGACGAAGTCGTTTGCGGCGTCGGTCGTACAGGCACTTGGTTCGGTTATCAGCACTATGGCATCAAGCCAGATATGGTCACTATGGCAAAAGGCGTTGCCTCTGGATATGCGGCGATTGCTTGTTTGGTCACGACTGAAGAAGTCTTTGACATGTTCAAGGACGACGCAAGCGATCCAATGAACTATTTCCGCGATATCTCTACATTCGGGGGCTGCACAGCGGGACCAGCGGCGGCATTAGAAAACATGCGCATCATCGAAGACGAAAACCTTTTGGAAAATACCGTTAAGATGGGTGCGCGAATGCTAGACAATCTGAACGCGCTCGCGGAAAAGCACGCTGTGATCGGACAGGTCCGCGGAAAAGGGCTATTCTGTGGTGCAGAATTGGTTGCAGATCGTCTCACCAAAGAAGCCGCAGATGAAAAAATGGTTCAAGCGGTGGTGGCCGATTGTGGCGCACAAGGCGTCATCATTGGCGCGACGAATCGGTCGCTTCCTGGTCTAAACAACACGCTATGTTTTAGCCCAGCTTTGATTTCAACCGCCGACGATATCGACAACATCACCAATGCGGTCGACAAAGCGCTGACAAAAGTCTTTGGATAAAATACCTGGGCGCGGGTCAAACCTGCGCCCAAATTACAGGCCGTCCGATTTCAAATATTCGCGATAGCGCCGTGGTATGTCATCCAGCGATCTAAAGCCTGACAGCCGCGCCGCCCTTAAAATTTCTGACGTGTTTTGTTCAAGAGGTTGTAAAATCAAGGGCACCACATTTTTGCCGATTGGGTTTGCATTGCTCATGATCATACAGCGCCCCAGCAAACATCCATGCGAAGACCACGATCGTATAGAGAAATGATCAACACCTAAAACTGTGTTCGGCATCCGCATTGCATAAAAAATTGACAAAGCTTCGGTCGATTTTAACAAAGTTCCCCGATATTCGCGGACACATATTGGCGTTAAATCGGAACGCACCATGCCAGGGGCAACAGGGTCAATGCCGCGCATGAACCTTGTGCCATCGCGGTCAAAAATACGCAACAAGCCCACCCAAATCTCATTTCGCCACATAAACGACGGGCGCATCAATAAATGAATTCCGTTTGGCAAAATGTCTGTTAGCCCATCCTGTTCAATAAAATAATTCCGCCCATATAGCGCATAATCAAGAATGGTCTTATAATTTGGTTGTCCGACCTGATGTTCCTCGGCTTCAAGCACAGACAGGGGCTTTAACAAAATACGCGCGTCGACAGAAAAATAATCACAAATGCGTTTGAGCAGGCCGGGTTTTGGAAAACTCTCGCCGTTCAGGATACGGTTCATTTGGACGCGGTTTATGTCCAGTGCATCTGCCACCTCTGCTATCGTCCCAACCCTGCGGCACAATTCCCTGAGGTTCTTTCCAAAAATCAAATGTGTCGAAATGACGTCGTTTTCTGTGTTCAATAATTCAACCCCCACCAGCACAAAACAATCATTGATGGTATTAATATTTCTACCATAGATATATCACTGCTGTGGAAAATACCACGCTCACAACTAATTATTATCATAATTTTATCTTTGATTAACATATTGGTATAATTTTACTTACACGTATAGGTTTATATTAATTTATGGTTAACGGGCGTGCTCACCCCTATTCACGCAAATTGATAAGTCCAGTTTACCTGACAAAATTATACCAGTATGCTGCAACGCATGCCGATTCCTGTCGAAAATTTTTATCTAGATCCAAACTTTCAGGGCACCCTGCAGGCGCGCATCCAACAGATGATCGCACAAGGAATTCTAATTGGTCGTTTTCGGACGGGCGAGCGTCTGCCATCAACACGCGCGCTGGCCAAGCATTTGAAAGTTAGCCGCCTTACGGTTACGCTAGCCTACACCGAGCTACTTGCGAGTGACTATCTATCATCGCGGGACCGTTCTGGATATTTTGTTTCCGAAACCGCCCCCGAAGCAGCAGGTTTTACGGCACCGCAAGAACGCACAGATACAATTGATTGGACGCGTGCAATCGGTCAACGCTTTACGGGTGGAAACTGGCCGGAAAAACCGCAGAATTGGTCATCGTTCCGCTATCCTTTTATCTATGGGCAGACAGACCCAAACCTGTTTGATCATGCAAATTGGCGGCTTTGCGCACTTACTGCGTTAGGCGCAAAAGATTTCAATGCATTAACGTCGGATTATTATGACCAAGATGATCCAATGTTGGTCGAATTCATCGCCCGCCAAAGCTTGCCGCGGCGTGGCATTTTTGCGAAACCTGAACAAATTTTGGTGACCCTGGGCGCACAAAATGCGCTATGGCTGGCGACACAAGTTTTGCTGACGCAGCGACGCACAGCCGTGATTGAAAATCCTTGTTATCCAGCATTGCGCGATATCTTGGAACAATCACGTTGCCACGTGAATGCCGTCAATGTTGACAAGAACGGCCTTGATCCAGACGCTATTTCACCTGACGCATCGGTGATCTTCACAACGCCCAGCCATCAATGCCCAACGACGACAACCATGCCCGTCAAACGGCGCGAATTGTTGTTAAAGCGCGCGGCAGAGTTAGACGCTTTGATCGTAGAAGACGATTATGAATTTGAAATGACATCTGCAAGCGCGGCAACGCCAGCCCTAAAATCACTGGATCAGGACGGGCGCGTGATTTACGTTGGGAGCTTTTCGAAATCTCTGTTTCCCGGCTTGCGCCTGGGATATTTGGTTGGCGCAGAACCTTTCATTCGCGAAGCGCGCGCATTGCGTGCCTCTATATTACGTCACCCACCGGGGCATATTCAACGTACAGCTGCCTATTTCCTAAGTCTTGGCCATTACGACGCCTTGATAAAACGAACCGCGCGGCAATTCCACCAACGTCGCGAAACCATGCAGAATGCAATAAACGAATTCGGGCTGACAATCGCAGGCGCTCCTCCCAAAGGGGGCTCCTCGTTCTGGATGCAGGCCCCCACGCATGTGAATGCGCTTGAGCTTGCAAAAATATTAGAGAGCAAAGGCGTTTTGATCGAACCTGGGCATCCATTTTTTTCCAGTGACACTGTGCCCAATCACTATTATCGGCTGGCTTTTTCGTCGATTGCAGACAACAAGATCCACGATGGAATCAAGATAATTTCACAGACTATTCGGGAAATTGGACCTAAACCGTAACAGAAACTGGCCCTACTGATCCCCTTGCTATCCCCTTAAGTTAGCGAAAACATGACAAGCCTGACTTGCGAGGAGAGATCTTAATGAAAATGACGACAGAAGAAGCATTTGTAAAAGTACTACAAATGCACGGCATCCAACATGCCTTTGGTATTATTGGTTCGGCAATGATGCCGATCTCCGATCTTTTCCCATCTGCGGGGATCAAGTTCTGGGATTGTGCGCACGAAGGCAGCGCCGGCATGATGTCAGACGGTTACACACGCGCGACCGGTAAAATGTCGATGATGATCGCACAAAACGGACCAGGCATTACAAACTTTGTGACTGCGGTTAAAACAGCCTATTGGAACCACACGCCTTTGTTGTTGGTTACACCACAGGCAGCCAACAAAACAATCGGCCAAGGTGGTTTCCAAGAAGTTGAACAAATGAAACTGTTCGAAGATATGGTCGCCTATCAAGAAGAAGTCCGCGACCCGTCCCGTGTTGCCGAAGTTTTGACACGCGTCATTTCCCAAGCCAAGCGTGCAAGTGCGCCCGCGCAGATCAACATTCCACGCGATATGTGGACTCAGGTTATCGATGTAGAAATCCCTGAGCCAATCGAATTTGAACTTAGCTCTGGTGGCGAAAATTCCGTCGCAGAAGCGGCGGCGTTGCTGAGCAATGCGCAAAACCCCGTTATCCTTAACGGTGCCGGTGTTGTTCTGTCAAAAGGTGGCATCCAGGCGTCGATGGCGTTGGCTGAGCGTTTGGACGCACCCGTATGTGTTGGATACCAACACAACGACGCGTTTCCAGGGTCACATCCATTGTTTGCAGGCCCCTTGGGATATAACGGGTCAAAAGCGGGCATGGAGCTGATCAAGGATGCAGACGTCGTTCTGTGCCTGGGAACACGTTTGAACCCATTTTCAACCCTGCCAGGTTATGGAATGGAATATTGGCCAGCACATGCCAAAATTATCCAAGTTGACATTAATCCAGACCGCATCGGTCTAACCAAAAAAGTGACCGTCGGTATCGTCGGTGACGCAGCCAAAGTTGCAAATGGCATCCTAAACAAACTCAGTGAAAGCGCCGGCGACGCAAACCGGTCAGAGCGCAAGGCGCGCATTGCACAGACCAAATCTGCGTGGGCACAGCAATTGGCCGAAATGACCCACGAAGACGATGATCCAGGCACATCTTGGAACGAACGCGCACGTGCCGCAAAACCAGATTGGATGAGCCCCCGCATGGCATGGCGCGCAATCCAACAGGCATTGCCACGCGATGCCATCATCAGCTCTGACATCGGCAACAACTGTGCGATCGGAAATGCCTATCCTGATTTTGACGCTGGCCGCAAATACCTAGCGCCTGGTCTTTTTGGTCCATGTGGTTATGGCTTGCCCGCAATCGTAGGTGCAAAAATTGGTTGTCCAGATGTGCCTGTCGTTGGATTCGCAGGCGATGGTGCCTTTGGTATCGCCGTAAACGAATTAACTGCAATTGGCCGTGGCGATTGGCCAGCGGTTACCCAAGTTGTGTTCCGCAACTATCAATGGGGCGCGGAAAAGCGTAACTCGACCCTATGGTTTGACGACAACTTTGTTGGCACTGAGCTAGATGAACAAGTGTCATATGCAGGCATCGCAAAAGCATGTGGCCTGCAAGGTGTGGTCGCACGTACAATGGATGAATTGCGCGACGCATTGAACCAAGCGTTAATTGACCAGAAAAATGGCAAAACCACATTGATCGAAGCAATGATCAACCAAGAGCTGGGCGAACCATTCCGTCGTGACGCAATGAAGAAACCGGTGTCAGTTGCAGGTATCTCTGCTGCAGACATGCGGTCACAGTAAGGCAAAATGATGGGTTTTGAACATTCTATGCACGATATGCCAATCGATTTGGCAAAATCACTCGCACTTGATCCAAAGCCCATTATCTCGCTTAGCGAAGGCACCGATCCCCGCATCGTCGCGGGGGCGGTCGCCGCGCAAGAACAAGGTATTGCTGATATTATTTTGATCGGTGCTCATGATCAGATTGCGCCTCTTCTTGCCACTCATGGGGTCGTTGCTGGAAATGGCATCGAAATTCATGATCCAAACACCTCATCTCTCACTGAAACATTCGCACTCGCATATTTCGAAGCGCGTAAACACAAAGGTATGACCTTTGAACGTGCCAGCCAAGACGTTCAGCATCCGTTAAACTATGCCGCAATGTTGGTCCGCCAAGGTCACGCAACGGGGACTGTAAACGGTGCGGTAGAGACGACATCTGACGTTGTTCGCTCTGCCCTTCGCATCATAGGAAAGTCTGCCGAAGCTGCATTGGTGTCCAGCTGCTTTTTGATTTATCCACCCAATGCGCGCGCGATGGTGTATTCTGATTGTGGCTTGGTAATTGACCCAAACAACGAGGAATTGGCCGATATCGCGATCATGGCTGCAAAATCCTGTCGTGATTTATTACGGGAAACGCCCCGTATCGCAATGCTGTCATTTTCAACAAAAGGCAGTGCGTCGCATGCAAATGCGACCAAAGTGATCGAAGCCACGAAACGCGTCCGTGAAATCGCACCGGACTTGGCCGTTGATGGCGAATTGCAGTTTGACGCAGCATTTGTGCCCGCCATAGCCGAGCGTAAAGCACCTGAGTCTGCGGTTGCAGGTCATGCGAATGTAATGGTTTTTCCAAACCTCGACGCAGGAAATATTGCCTATAAAATCTCTGAACGCATCGGCGGGGCAAGCGCGATCGGTCCAATTCTACAAGGACTTTCGAAACCGGCTAATGACCTATCTCGAGGGTGCAGTGCAAGCGACGTGACCGAAATGATCGCCGTGACCGTTTTGCAAGCAGCGGGTGCAAGGCATGAATAGCGTGCATCGATCAACAGCTTTTTGGCTGCAGTCGATCCGAAATCAGCATGCGCAACTGTTATGCCCAAATAGGTGCCATTTTTCGTCCGTTTCTTATCTGTCGCCTGACTATGGAACGGATCATTCGTTCGAAAATTGCGCTGTTAACAGTCGTGATCATGCTTTGACATTTCGCGTAACGGAACACTGAACCGCGATAAGATTATAATAAATAAACGGGTAATACGATGAAAGACGAACATAAAATCGACACGTCGCCCAAGGTCTCTGATGAAATCCGTCAGACCACATGTTACATGTGTGCCTGTCGCTGTGGGATCAACGTCCACATGAAAAATGGCCAAGTGGCCTATATCGAAGGCAACCGTGATCACCCCGTCAACAAAGGTGTACTATGTGCGAAAGGGTCTGCAGGAATAATGCAGGTCACTGCGCCATCGCGTCTGCGGGCACCTTTGAAACGGGTCGGTCCGCGGGGATCTGGGGAATTCGTAGAAATTACATGGGACGAAGCCTTACATACCGCAACTGATTGGATGGCGCCTCTGCGTGAAACTGCACCCGAAAAATTGGCGTTTTTCACAGGTCGCGATCAATCTCAATCCTTCACCAGCCTTTGGGCACAAATGTTTGGCACGCCAAATTATGCGGCCCACGGCGGCTTTTGCAGCGTAAATATGGCCACCGCAGGTATTTACACAATGGGTGGTGCGTTTTGGGAATTTGGTCAACCTGATTGGGATCATACAAAATTATTCATGCTGTTTGGCGTTGCAGAAGACCATGATAGCAATCCGATCAAGATGGGTATTGGCAAAATAAAATCCCGCGGTGGTCGCGTGATTGGTGTGAACCCCATCCGCACAGGCTATAACGCAGTTGCTGATGAATGGGTCGGCATTACCCCAGGCACCGATGGATTGTTCATCTTGGCGCTGATCCAAAGCCTGATCAAAATGGGTAAAATCGATTTCGATTATCTTGCGCGCTTTACGAATGCACCCATTTTGATTGATCCTGAAACTGGTCTATTTATGCGTGATAGTGATGGCAAACCATTGGTCATTGACCGCGCGACAGGCAATGCAACTGCGTTTGATACCAAAGGCATCATCCCCGATTTGCGCGGTCACCATAAGGGTGCTGACACTGCGTTCACCGCAATGATCCACCATTTTATGGACCCTGCCAATGCGCCCGAGGCCGTTGCCAACCGTTGTGGCGTATCGGCCGAACGCATCACCGCGCTGGCCAATGAAATTGCTCGCGTCGCCTTTGACGAAGAAGTCCGCTTGGACCAAGAATGGACCGATTTCCGCGGTCACACATATCCGCAAATGGTTGGCCGTCCGGTTAGCTTTCATGCGATGCGGGGTATTTCTGCCCATGCGAACGGTTTCCAAACCTGTCGTGCGCTGCACACTCTGCAAATTTTATTGGGCGCTGTCGAAACGCCTGGCGGCTTCCGGTTCAAACCGCCTTATCCCAAACCATCGTCAATCCACCCCAAACCACATTGTGGCGTGACCCCGGGCAAACCGTTAGATGGTCCACATTTGGGGTTCGTTCACGGACCCGAAGATTTGTGCCTACGCCCCGACGGGTCGGCGGCACGGATCGACAAGGCGTTTACTTGGGAAAACCCAATGTCGGCGCACGGCATGATGCATATGGTTATTGCCAATGCACACGCCGGTGATCCGTATAAAATCGACACGCTATTCCTTTATATGGCGAATATGGCCTGGAACAGTTCGATGAATACGGCCGAAACCATCAAAATGCTGACAGATCAGGACGAGAATGGCGAATATGTCATTCCGCGTATCATTTATTCTGATGCATATTCATCGGAAATGGTGGCCTATGCCGATTTGATCCTACCTGATACCACCTATCTGGAACGCCATGATTGCATCAGCTTGCTGGATCGCCCGATCTGCGAAGCCGACGCCGCCGCCGATGCTATTCGCTGGCCCGTGATTGAACCCGATCGGGATGTACGGGGTTTTCAATCTGTTCTTATCGACCTAGGGGCGCGCTTAAATCTGCCAAACTTTGTGAACGAAGATGGATCACAAAAATACGCAGACTATGCCGATTATATCACGCGGCACGAACGTAAACCTGGAATCGGGCCGCTCGCTGGATGGCGCGGGGACAATGATACAGGCCGTGGTGCTGCACCAGAGGATCAGATCCAACGTTATATCGACAACGGCGGATTTTGGATCAAACACGTTCCCGAGGCAGCACAATATTTCAAACCTTGGAATAATGCATATCAAGATTGGGCCGTTGAAACGGGGCTCTATGATGCAGCGCAGCCTTATTTGTTCCAACTCTACCTTGAGCCTTTGCAGAAATTCCGCCGCGCCGCCCAGGGTCACGGGGAACATCAACCACCTGATCACCTGCGCGATCAGATCATTTCAACGATGAACCCGCTGCCGATCTGGTACGATAGCACAGCGGCGCCCGAGGATTTCCCCATCCACGCCCTGACACAGCGGCCCATGGCGATGTATCATAGCTGGGGCACCCAAAATGCTTGGCTGCGCCAAATTCATGGGGTTAATCCATTATATTTGCCAACGAAACTGATGCAAAAATTTGGTTTTCGTGATGGAGATTGGGCTCGTGTTACGTCACAAAACGGTGAAATCACGGTTCCTGTGGCAGAGATGGCAGCACTAAACGAAAACACCGTTTGGACATGGAACGCCATTGGAAAACGCAAAGGCGCATGGGCATTGGATGAAACCGCCCCTGAAGCAACCAAAGGATTTTTGCTAAATCATCTGATCAGTGAACATCGCCATTCGGATCCCTCACTGTCCAACTCTGATCCGATCACAGGGCAGGCAGCGTGGTTCGACCTAAGGGTTAATATTGCCCCTGCTGGTCCGCAATCTGAAAGCGCGCCTGTCTTTGCTCCGCTAAAGTCACCTGTTCCTGTGGCACCCAAAAATCGCCAACGCATGACATCGAAGGGACAAGCATCATGACGTGTTTACCCCAAACAACAAAGAAAAAACTTGGCCTTGCAATCGATCTTGACACCTGTGTGGGATGCCATGCCTGCGTCATTTCATGTAAAGGCTGGAATACTGAAAACTATGGTGAACCACTGGGCGACGCGGATGCATATGGCAAGATGCCAAATGGCGCGTTCTTGAACCGCGTACATTCCTACGAAGTTGAAAAACCGGATGGTTTTGCGCAACTGGCACATTTCCCGAAATCATGTCTACATTGCGAAGATGCGCCGTGTGTCACAGTGTGCCCAACCGGTGCCAGCTTTAAACGCGTTGATGACGGTATTGTTTTGGTCAACGAGAGCGATTGTATGGGGTGCGGTCTATGTGCCTGGGCGTGCCCCTATGGCGCGCGCGAAATGGACCCGATCGCAAATGTCATGAAAAAATGTACGCTATGTGTGGATCGGATTTATAATGAAAACCTGCCAGAAATAGATCGTATTCCATCTTGCGTTCGCACCTGTCCTTCGGGTGCGCGCCATTTTGGCGACTTTGCAGATCCAAACAGTAACGTATCCAAATTGGTGGCGGAGCGTGGTGAAATTGCTCTGATGCCAGAACAAGGCACCAAACCGGTAAATAGGTATTTGCCGCCACGGCCCAAAGATCAAATTTCTAAGCCAAGCGTCACTGCGCCCGATGTGGCAGAAACGCCTGATGGCTTTTTCAATTGGCTGGACAAAACTCTGGAGAGGTTAGGATGAACCCCGCACCGTCTGTTATCATTTTCACATCACTGTCCGGGCTTGGGTTTGGTTTACTGGCATTTCTTGGCCTAGGCATGCCTGATGTGCGTGGCCTCGTTGCTTTCGTCTTTTTTGCCATTGCATATGCGCTTGCAGTGGGTGGACTATTGGCGTCGACATTTCATCTGGGGCATCCCAGCCGCGCGATCAAAGCATTTAGCCAGTGGAAATCATCTTGGTTGAGCCGCGAGGCATGGTTGGCAGTCCTCGCGTTGGTGACGATGGGCCTTTACGCCGTCGGGACAATATTCATGGACACGCGGTTGCCAGCGTTAGGATATGTCGGGGCTGGGCTATCCGTTGCGACAGTATTTTCGACAGCGATGATTTACACGCAACTGAAATCTGTGCCACGCTGGCATTCGGCTTGGACGCCGGTGATGTTTCTAAGCTATTGCATCACAGGAGGCGCGATTTTATCGGGCCAAACAGACCTGGCCATTACGCTATTGCCGGCGCTCGCAGTCGTGCAAATAGCGACTTGGATTGTCGGTGATGGCGCATTGAAGAATTCAGGAACATCTCTGACAACCGCAACCGGGCTGGTCGGTCAAAAGATAAAAGCGTTTGAGCCGCCGCACACAGGAACGAACTATTTATTGAAAGAGTTTGGCTTTAGTGTTGCAAGAAAACACGTGGCAAAACTCAGGCTTATCTCGATTATTTGTGGAATCGGGACGCCGCTATTGGTGCTATCGTTGCCGTTTAATCATTGGTTTGCAGTTA
>RFZH01000280.1 GCA_009920815.1 Paracoccaceae bacterium | reverse complement strand
GCAGGCGGACAGGATGAACACCCCTGCGATGTGAAAAGCTCAACCAGAACAGGTCGATCCTCGGCAGAAACCGCCGATGACACCACGCCAAGGGTTGTCCACATCACAAAGAAAAGCATTACCACTTTTGTCACGTCGCACCTTTTTCCAATCTTACCTATTCGTAATAATGCCCATCGCGCCGAATTTCCAATCACCGTTTTGCGAGCAATTGTGACAATCCTTTGAGTTTGGCCGCAAAATAGCTGTTTGCCATGCGCATTGCCGATTAAAAGGACCCCTCACCCTAAAGTCAGCAAAGATTTTGCCGATCAATAGGTTCACGGTTTGACACGATTAGGCCAATAAAATAACTATCGCCTTGCCCCTAAATTGAACATGGTGTACATTTGTATACAAATCCAGAGGTTTGCGTGAATCATTCACCACATAAACCAAACAACAACACCCAAAATCAGAGACTGCCATGAGTTTATATTCAGCCTATCTAGAAGAAATCGCAGCACGCAAGACCGATGGTTTGCACGCAAAACCAATCGACGATGGTGCGCTTTTGTCGGAAATCATTGATCAAATCAAAGATGCGGGCAATGTCCATCGCGCGGATTCGTTGCAGCATTTGATTTACAACACCTTGCCCGGCACCACGTCTGCCGCCGGTGTTAAGGCCGAATTTTTGAAAGAAATCATTTTGGGTCAAATAGATGTCCCAGAGATTTCGACAGAATTTGCATTTGAATTGCTGTCCCATATGAAAGGCGGCCCATCGATCCGCGTGTTGTTGGATATCGCATTGGGTGATGACGCCGATCTGGCCAAGCAAGCAGCCGAAGTTTTGAAAACCCAAGTGTTCCTGTACGAGGCCGACACAGACCGCATAAAAGCCGCCTATGAAGCCGGCAGCGAGATCGCGCGCGATTTGTTACAAAGCTATGCCGATGCGGAATTTTTCACAAAACTGCCCGAGATCGACGAAGAAATCAAAATCGTCACCTTCATCGCGGCCGAAGGCGACATTTCCACCGATCTTTTGTCCCCTGGCAATCAGGCGCATTCGCGCTCTGACCGCGAATTGCACGGCAAATGTATGATCAGTGAAAAAGCGCAACAAGAAATCCAAGCGCTGAAAATCCAACATCCTGACAAACAGGTGATGTTGATTGCCGAAAAAGGTACGATGGGCGTTGGGTCATCACGTATGTCGGGCGTCAACAACGTAGCGCTTTGGACCGGCAAACAAGCCAGCCCCTATGTCCCCTTCGTCAACATCGCCCCAATCGTGGGTGGCACGAACGGCATTTCCCCGATTTTCAAAACAACCGTTGACGTGACCGGCGGCATCGGTATCGACCTGAAAAACTGGGTCAAGAAAATGGGCGAGGATGGCAAGCCGATCCTTAACAACGACGGCAACCCGATTTTGGAACAGAAATATTCTGTTGAAACGGGCACCGTGTTGAAAATCAACACCAAAGCGAAAAAGCTGTATTCCGAGGACGGCGAGGAATTGGTTGACCTGTCTGCGTCCTTCACCGCGCCGAAATTGGAATTCATCAAAGCGGGCGGATCCTATGCCATCGTCTTTGGCAAGAAACTGCAAACATTTGGCTGTGAAACCCTTGGTATTCCGCTGAAATCAGCATTCGCACCGTCCAAAGAAATCTCGATCGAGGGTCAAGGTCTGACCGCGGTTGAAAAAATCTTTAACGCAAATGCACGCGGCAACACGCCAGGTAAGACGTTGCATGCAGGGTCCGACGTTCGGGTCAAGGTCAATATCGTTGGATCGCAAGACACCACAGGGTTGATGACATCCCAAGAATTGGAAGCGATGGCCGCGACCGTCATTTCCCCATCTGTTGATGGCGCGTATCAATCAGGCTGTCACACCGCGTCGGTTTGGGACGTAAAGGCGCAGGCCAACACCCCGCGTTTGATGGCGTTCATGCATAAATTCGGCCTGATCACCGGTCGCGACCCGAAAGGGGTCTATCACCCAATGACCGACGTGATCCACAAGTCGCCTTGGCTTTGGCAACCGGCGAAGCCACCATGCCGATCCCTGAATCGGTCAAAGTGACGTTCAAAGGCCAAATGGCCGATCACATGGATTTCCGCGATGTTGTACACGCAACCCAAGCGCAAATGTTGCAACAATGCGGTGACAACGTGTTCCAAGGCCGTGTGATCGAGGTCCATATTGGCACCCTGCTGGCGGACCAAGCGTTCACCTTTACCGACTGGACCGCCGAGATGAAAGCGAAAGCGTCCATCTGTATTTCCGAAGATGAGACATTGATTGAATCGTTGGAAATCGCAAAATCACGCATCCAGATCAT
>RFZH01000279.1 GCA_009920815.1 Paracoccaceae bacterium | reverse complement strand
ATAGTTATATAACGCCCCTGCTTGCACGCCCACTTCGGCCGCGATCTGACGCATCGAAACCGCCGCAAACCCATGTTTCGCGAATAAGTGTTCCGCCACCGCGCGCACGCGCGGCCCAGTTGTTTCAGAATGTGATCCCGTTGTGCGTGCCATACCCCTCTGCATAACTGAACAAACGTTCAAATAAAACCCCCAATAGAAACCTGTTATTTTAGCCAAAAACCTGTTTGCACCGTTGCACGCCTGCGTCTAAGCCGTTACATCGCTTACAATCATCATGTAATAAGGAGTCCCAGATGACCCACCCTCTTAGATTGGGTATCGCTGGACTGGGCACAGTCGGCGTTGGCGTAATTAAAATCATTCAGCAAAAAGCTGATATGTTGGCCATGTGCACGGGACGCCCCATCATGATTACGGCCGTCTCGGCCCAATCAAAAACAAAAGACCGTGGCGTCGATTTGTCAGCCTATGCCTGGGAAGACGATGCAGTTGCTTTGGCCACGCGCGACGATGTCGACGTCTTTGTCGAATTGATCGGCGGACATGAGGGCACAGCGTTGGATGCAACCCGCGCCGCCATCGCGGCGGGCAAAGATGTGATCACCGCGAACAAAGCAATGTTGGCCCATTTTGGCCAAGAATTGGCCGAAGCTGCCGAAGCCGCAGGCCGTGTGTTGCGCTATGAAGCAGCGGTCGCAGGTGGCATTCCTGTAATCAAATCCCTGACCGAAGGGTTGGCGGGCAATAAAATTAACCGTGTTGTGGGCGTCATGAATGGCACCTGCAACTACATCCTGACACGGATGCAGTCGGCGGGCTTGAGCTATGACCAAGTGTTCCAAGAGGCCGCTGATCTTGGATATCTTGAGGCCGATCCAAATCTGGATGTTGGCGGCATTGATGCGGGTCACAAATTGGCCATTCTTTCCGCAATAGCATTCGGCACGCAGGTCAATTTTGGCGGCGTTGAAATGCAGGGCATTCAAAACATTTCAATCGACGACATCCATCAAGCGGCTGATCTGGGGTATCGCATCAAATTGCTGGGTGTCGCGCGGATGACAGAGGGTGGCCTAGAACAACGCATGTCACCATGCTTGGTAAAGTCCACCTCTCCGATTGCCCAATTGGAAGGCGGCACCAATATGGTCGTGCTCGAGGGCGATGAAGTGGGCCAAATCTTTCTGCGCGGCGCTGGTGCCGGCGAAGGTCCAACCGCCAGCGCGGTTCTGTCTGACGTGGCCGATATTGCGCGCGGCACACGGTTGCCAACCTTTGGCATTCCGGCCAAAGATTTGACCCCCGTGACATCTGTGGTGTCCGATGCGGCGACGCCCTATTATCTGCGGCTGAAACTGCGCGACCTGCCGGGATCACTGGCTAAGGTTGCAACCGTGCTGGGGCAAAGCGAAATTTCGATCCGCGAAATGCGGCAATATGATCACACTGACGAGAATGCGCCGGTTTTGATCATTACCCACGCGACTGATAACGCAAACATGTTGCACGCCATAGATAAATTGCCGCAAACAGGCGTCGTAATCGGCGATCCCGTCGCATTGCGCATCGAATCTGTATAAGGAACCAAATATGAGCCCCGCAAAAATCGACTTTAACGACCGCATGTTGTCCTTGGGCTTGGCCCGTGTCTCTGAGGCAGCGGCCATTGCATCGGCTGATTTGGTGGGTCGAGGCGACGAAAAAGCCGCCGACCAAGCGGCGGTAAACGCGATGCGCGAACAGTTGAACAAATTGGACATCGCCGGCGTTGTTGTCATCGGCGAAGGCGAGCGCGACGAAGCGCCCATGCTGTATATCGGTGAAGAGGTCGGCACAGGCACAGGTCCGGGTGTGGACATTGCTTTGGACCCGTTGGAAGGCACGACATTGACGGCGAAAGACATGCCAAACGCCTTGACCGTAATCGCAATGGGCCCGCGCGGATCAATGTTGCACGCGCCTGACACCTATATGGAAAAACTGGCCATTGGCCCGGGCTATGCGATCGACACCGTCACGCTAGACATGTCGCCCGCCGAACGGGTTCAGGCATTGGCCGCGGCCAAAGGGTGTGATTGCCGCGATATCACCGTGTGCATTTTGGAACGTCCCCGCCATCAGGCAATGATCGACGAAGTGCGCAGCACAGGCGCATCCATCCGATTGATCACCGATGGCGATGTTGCGGGTGTCATGCACTGCGCCGAACCTGCCGTCACAGGCATTGACATGTATATGGGCACCGGCGGCGCGCCAGAGGGCGTTTTGGCCGCAGCTGCCTTGAAATGCATGGGTGGTCAAATCTATGGCCGCCTTGTGTTCCGTAACGAGGATGAA